>DASQZL010000255.1:0-11334 GCA_035638715.1 Balneolaceae bacterium | reverse complement strand
TGGTGCGTTCTATTGCAGAATCATCTGATGTGGATATGCCCAGTTTTGTAGGTTATATGCTTTGGTCTTTCAGCATTCTCATTCCAATATTTATAGTTGTGACGTGGCTGTTTATTTAATGTTAACATGAATCGAGCTAAGCCTTATTGCCGGGCTGTGAAAGGAGCTGTGCCACAGAGCGACACACCTGCGTGTTAAAAAGCGGGCACAAAGAAGTCACGGAATTTCGAAGAGGTATTTTTATCTGCAGTTCACTGCATGTACTCTGCGCCTGCGCACCGAGTACTTCCGCACACAAGTGTGCAGTTTTTGGAACAGTAACAGAAAGAACACTTATTTGCTCTGTTTTTTCTCAATCCGGCCATTTTTATATACCAGAACCGTGCTATTTCATATAAATCACACAAAATTTGGGGCGTTTTGCCTGCAGATAAAGTGTTAGCCTTTTTATCTCGAATTCACCTTAAATATTAATATTTTTTAAAACTAAAATTCTTAAAAATCTTTTAGACTGGCGTTGTGAAGATTTCAATGCAGTATAAATCATAAATTATCAATAGCATTTATTGACAAGCTCAAAAAAACAAAGTATTATCCAAAAGCTAATTTAATAGCATGAGAATTGACGTATTCACCGGGAGGGGGATGGGCTCCGATCCAAAGTAATACAAAAACAGTGATTTCTTATCACATAATGGTCATTTATCCCGGATCTTACTTTCTGCCTTTTTACCTGACTAATAAATTATATTTCTGACTAACAAGAAATAAACACAACATGGAATCTACTGCAATTGTAACCGCTAAACATGTTCTTTTTACTGTTGGTATCGTTCTGGCTTCGGGTTCAGTAGTCGGTTTTATCGCTGAAAAAATCCGGGTACCGGATATTGTGCTTTTTCTCGTCGCAGGTATTTTGCTTGGGCCTGAAGTCGGCGGAGTGATTAATATTTCAGCCGGTTCAGCCCTGAATCAGATTATCCTAATTTTTGGAGCCTCTTATATTCTGTTCGATGGAGGCGTTACGGTAGATCTCAAAGTCCTAAAAGACGTTTGGGTCAGTTTGGTCGTATTGGCGACAATTGGGGTTTTAATCACGGCTTTCGTCGTTGGCTTTACCGCCCAGTATGTCTTTAATATACCATTTATGGTAGCATTGCTGATGGGATCCGTGATTGCTGCCACCGACCCCGCCACACTGGTCCCGGTCTTTAAGCAAGTCAGCATTCGTGACCGCGTATCTCATCTGGTAATGAGCGAGTCTGCGCTCAATGATGCAATGGGTGCCATCATTACGGTAACCGTTTTGGCAATAATACAGCAGGGATCCGGATCATTTTCAGCGGCTTCATCACTGGGCCAACTGGGACAGGAGGCCGGCATAGGTATTTTAATAGGCCTTATCAGTGGTTACCTGGCTGTTTTGCTTACGGCCCATGAACGTTACGGATTTTTGCGTGAATATATACCCCTCGTAACCCTAATTGCCGTGGTAGGAGGATATCTTGGGGCTGAAGTGGAAAATGCCAGTGGTTATATGGCCGCGTTTGTGGCCGGTCTTGTCATCGGCAATAAGGAACTGCTCGGCTTTGGCCTGGAACCGGGTGAGGAGCGCGAGCTTGATGAATTCATCGAAACCACATCCCTGATTATGCGCATGTTTATATTCATTCTGCTCGGAAGTCAGGTAAACTTCCATTTACTAAATGCCTATTGGGTTGGCGGCATTATTGTCGTTGCGGTTTTTATGCTTATTGCACGTCCCCTGACAATCTTTATCTGCTGTCTTCCCGACCGGCATGCAAAATGGTCTTTTAAGGAAATGGTGTTTTTCTGCTGGGTGCGGGAAACCGGCGTTATACCAAGTGCTCTGGCCGGCTTATTGCTCGGCATCCACGCGCCTCATGCACAACTCATTGCCTCAGTGACATTTATGGCTGTTATGATTACTATTTTGCTGCAGGCCACAACCACCAAATGGGTAGGAGAAAAACTTGGTCTCTTGGTTGAATTGCCCGCAACAGAAGCAGAAGAAGCATAAAGAGTTGAGTTTCTACTCAACAGGCGAATACCGTTCACCGGATTAGATTGGGGGCTCGGGTACCTCTTCCCTGTTTTAGAAGCCGGTTGCTGTAATGTAGAATGCAGAGGGAAAATTTCAGATGTCAGAGGGGAATGAGTGTTGAGAAAGAGTAAACTGCTCACTTGCATCTACATATCTATTTCCTGATGCCGGATTAGATAAATCTATGCACATAGTTCTGCGATGAGAAGTAAGTCGCTTATTAAACCACCGGCAAAATATAAATATAATATAAGCCAAAAAATTTCTTACAAAGAAGGATTATGCTCAGCCACTTCCTCGACCACTTCGGCATCCTTCTTCTTATGAACGGTGATTAACCTGCCATTACCATTTTTACGGGCTTCCTGCAGTTGGGAATCTTTTATCCATGCGCGTCCGCCATCATGCTGAAGTCGTTTGCTATTTTTGAACATGAAAGCCTGCTTATGCAAATTGGGTAATTCTTTCTTCATCGAAAAATAACAATATGTAGTTAAAATTTTTTTAAATCTATGTACACTCTTCTAATATATAAATTCTCAGATTCATAAACATCCATTTTATCATTTTATACTTTTTATTCAGTCTCGGAACGCTTATATTTGGCTTCTGTCAGAAAAAATGTAATTAACGTAAATTATTTAGTGATGTACGCAGTAGTTAAAATCGGAGGTCGCCAGTACCGCGTTTCAGAAGGAGACGTCTTATTTGTTGATCGCCAGCATGAAGAGCCGGGCGATTCCATCGTCTTTGACCGTGTGCTAATGGTCAATGACGATGATAATGGCATAAATATTGGAACGCCGGTCGTTGATGGAGTTGTAGTAGAGGCCACCCTTTTGGACCAGGTAAAGGCTGACAAAGTGATCGTTTTCAAGAAAAAACGACGGAAAGGTTATAAAAAGAAAAATGGCCATCGCCAGCCCCTGTCTCAAATTAAAATCGAATCTATTTCAACCTCTGCAGGCAGCGATGAAGCACAGGAAAAACAGGAGACTCCCGAAACTACGGAGCAGGCCCCTCAGGCGGTTTCAACCGATATGACGGCAAAGGAGGCAATTAAACATATTGAGAGCACTCCGCTCGATCAGCTTGAAGGATTCGTCCCGGAAAATGAAGACCGTGTAACAGTACAGCGGGCATGGGACGATAAACAAAATACGAACGAAGAATAAAAAAGTTTTAATTGTTATGGCTCATAAGAAAGGACAAGGTTCTACTCAAAATAATCGTGATTCCATATCCAAACGCTTAGGCGTAAAAAAATATGGTGGAGAGGTAGTTCGCGCCGGCAATATCATCGTTCGTCAGCGTGGTACCAAATTTCATCCCGGAGAAAATGTAGGTCGCGGAAAAGATGATACCCTTTTTGCTAAAGCCGATGGTAAGGTTATATTTCACAGCCTCGGCGGTCGCAAACATGTAAGCGTCGATCCTGCCTGAATGCAATAATATTCTTTTTGAATTTGTTTTTTCTTAGCAGGAGGCAAGTTTAAAATCACATATTTATTCAGGAATACATCCCTGTACCATATTTAAATTAGAAAGTCTTAATTCTATTGTGGAATTAAGACTTTTTTGCTAATCTGTTATCTATGAAATCTATCCCCGGCATACCAGATCTTACCATTGGCTCTATCTATTGCATTGGGCGCAATTATCAAAAGCATGCCCAGGAGATGCAACAAAAAGTTCCTACTGAGCCTATCGTTTTTCTTAAACCCGCCAGCAGTCTCATAAGGGATGGCGAGACTATTCACCTTCCTCCACAGAGTCTGGAAGTTCACCACGAAGTCGAGTTGGTGATCGCCATTGGCCGAAAAGGTCATCATATTAAAAAAAATGATGCTGATATCTATATCGCCGGCTATGGCATCGGTATTGATGTAACAGCCCGCGACATTCAGCAGCGGGCCAAGAAACACGGACATCCATGGACTGTGGCCAAAGGCTTTGATACCTTTGCCCCGATTAGTATATTTAAGCGAGTTCATGGTGATACAAATCTCAATTCATTGCAATTATCGTTGCAGGTTAATGGAGATTTGCGTCAACAGGATTCAACCCAAAATATGATTTTCGGGGTTGAAGAAATCATCATGTATTTATCGACGATTTTTACTTTGCACCCGGGTGATCTCATCTTTACAGGAACCCCTGAAGGGGTCTCAGAAATTAAGCCGGGAGATAAAATTGAGACTCGACTGAATAATAATGAGGATGAAATTAAATTAACTGTTTCTGTGGACCGTGAAGAAGAATAATGTTACAAGCTGGCATTTAATCGCAATATTTCTTTTTCTTTTTTTAGGAATTTCATTTTCAGCTTGTGCACAGGACTCCACCTCGTTTTATCCCAAAGACGCCACCTATCTGTGGCCAACGGATGCCAGCCATCATTTGACCTCAACCTTCGGTGAAACCAGAACCGGTCACTTTCATGCCGGACTGGATATTAAAACCTGGGGGCACCGCGGGTACCCCATTTATGCAACACGTTCGGGAGAGTTGTATCGAATGGCCATTCAACCCGACGGTTATGGGCGAGTTTTATATCTAAGGCATGATGACGGCTCCTTCTCCGTATATGCTCATCTCCTGCGCTTCAATCACCAGTTCCAGCAATTGGCAGATTCTATTCGCTTCACGGATTACGATCCCTTTTTCGATATCGTACTCGACAGCTTGCATATTCATGTCAAAAAAGGCGAAAAAATTGCGTTGAGCGGCGCTTCGGGTGATGGTGCGCCCCACCTTCACTTCGAACTCCGGACGCCCAAAGAGCACCCGTTTAATCCCTTTCTGACAAATTTGAAAGTCAAAGACACTATCTCGCCCACTTTTACGGGGCTGGCCGTTGTCCCTCTGTCGATAAAAAGTAAAATTGAACACAAAAACCGAATTTATACCCGTCGTCCACGCCGTAAAAAAAACTTTGCCGATTTTGGGACGATTAAAATATCGGGACCTGTGGGACTCGCGGCCGACGTGTATGACCGGGCAAATGGCGTTCATAATGCGTTTGCTGCCTATAAATTAAGTTTGAGCGTGGATGGCCAACAGGTTTTTCAATCTAAAGTAAATGAATTTTCATATCCGGAGACCGAGCAGTTGCAAGTCGACCGTATTTATTCGCTTCTAAAATCAACCGGTCACGCTTATCAGCGTCTGTACATTGCTGATGGTAATACGCTGCCATTCTATAAAACAAGTGGCGACGACGGACGATTGAGGCTGGCGCCCGGGCGGCATAATATTGTCATCAAAGCAGCTGATTTTTTTGGGAATACACGAATGGCGAGGCTGACACTCATTAAAACACGGAATAAAGTGGAAACTGCTTCGGTCAGCCAATCGATGGATTCAAAAAAATTATCAGGCTCCGTTAATCCCAGAGACTGGCACTGGTTTAATAACTGGGTGAATATTCCTGCCCGGGAATTTAAGCATATAATCATAAAACCATTGCATACCTCCCCCACTTCTCTTGTTCGCTTTAGAAACAGAAACAATATTTCGGTGGATCTTAGCAGGAGTCCCCAAATATATTTTCGTACATCTCCCGGGAACTTCTTTATTGCCAAACGAGTATATCCTCACCAATCGGCAAATCTGGTTACACCTGACGGACAAGCACGGGCTTCTTTTTCAGCGGGAACATTCTATGATACCACCTCTGTAGCCATCAAAAAACGGGAACTTTCGCCACATTCAATGCAGATCAAATTATTCCCGGCTACGCACCCTGTCAAAAAATCCTTTCTTGTGTCAGTGAAATTAGATTCCGTTCAGCAAGCCGATTCCACCCTTTCATTTTATAAAACTTCACCCGATGATGAAAAATATGAATACTTAAAGAGCCAAAGGAAAAATCATCATTTAACCGCCGAATTTCCTTCACTCGGTCAATATACTATACTCGGCGATCATAAACCGCCCCGACTGGGCCCGCCTCGTGTTGCAAAAACACCAGACGGACGATGGCTTGTCTATATTCCGGCGCAGGATAAGCGGTCCGGCCTTGATTTTCACAAGACCAAAATCTTTGTCAATGGCGTGCGCGGGTTGCCCGAATACGATCCCGAACACCACCGGTTAGTATATTATCTCCCGGGCTTTACTCCCAAAAAAACCAACAGTGTTAAGGTGATCGCCTTTGATAAAGAAGGGAACCGGTCGGAAAAAAAAGCGGTGATCCCGCGGTAAGCATAAAATTAAACGTGAGCGATACAGCCGACTTCCACCCGGCAGTTTTTGGGTAACGTTTTGGCTGCAACCGTTTCACGGGCGGGAGGATTTTCCGGAAAGTATTCCCCATAAATTTTATTGACGACAGAGAAATCGTCCATATCAGCCAGAAATATACTGCACTTTAAGACTTTGTCGAAGCCGGAACCAGCCTCCTTCAGCACAGCCTTCAAGTTTTTCATCACCTGATCTGCCTGGGTTTTCACATCCTCGCCTGCAAATTCTCCGGTACCCGGCACAATACCTATCTGTCCTGAACAATAAATAATTCCATTATGAATTGTGGCCTGACTATAAGGCCCAATTGCCTCCGGGGCATTTGAGGTATGAATAGTTCTCTTCATAGCATTTTCTTTATTTTATTTATTCAAATTTTATTTTAAAATGATTTTAATAACGAACAGCTTGGTGCGAGTCGTTCCATCAGTTAGAACAGTGCATCAAACTTAAAAATTTTCACTTTTCGAACTTATTGAAGCTTCAATGTGCACATTAAAGTTAGTTAAATCAATAATCTTTCAGGAACAAAATTTTATATAATATATAAAATTATATATCCTTATTTTTTAAATGAATAACGAAAACTTAAAGTATTATCAATCAATAACAGTAGCGTTAATGTATTAAATTTGAAAATTTTTTATACTTATTGCAGAAAGTGAGATATATAGTTACTTTTTGTTCTTACTTAATTGTTCCAATTAAAACGAAATTAATTATAAAAACCTATGATGTCCAAAAAAATAACACCATTCCTTCTCGTCATTTTAATTGGTGGGTTGATTGCAAGTTGCACAACGACGAATCCACTGGTTAAAAAAGAAAAGAGCAATATTAAAAATAAAAATTATACCAGTGCTTTAAATGCAGCAAATACCTATATACAGCAAAATCCGGGAGATCCGCTGGGGTATTATTATAAAGGAGTTGCTTTGAGTCAAAAAGCTGATAGTGAACAAAATCCTGATACCACCCTCTTTAAGCAAATGGATCAGGCGTTTACCAAAGCAACACAAATTGCTGATACGATGTCCAAGCCTCCCAAACAGATAAAAACCATCGGGAGTATGAGAACTTCCATATGGCGAACACAACACAATCTGGGTGTGAAATATGCTAAACATGACAGTTTGCATAAAACCGTTTCAAATCCACTGGCCGTTTCTATGAGTCACCTGAGAAATGCAACGATCATTCAACCTGACAGCGCCCTATCTTGGAATGTTCTGGCACAGGTAAGCGGAATGAACCAAGACTATAAACGAGCCGCACAGGCCCAAAAGAAATATCTCAGCCTGGCTGACAGTGTTGGCGCTAAGGATTATTTAATTCTTGCACAATATTATGAGCGCAGCAATCAAACTCAAAATGCAATTAACACGCTGCAACAGGCGCATCAAAAATTTCCACAAAATACCCAGGCGGTAGAAATGCTGGCTGATGCATACAGCAATGCAGGCGAATCTGATAAATCAATAAGCTTAGTTAAAAAACTGGTCAATGAAAATCCGTCTAATGGCCGATACCGTCTTTCGCTGGGAACGCAAATATACCAGGCAGCGCTAAAACTACAGCATCAATACAGTAAAAATATGAATCAGCTTATAAGCCTGCAGTCTAAGCAAAGAAATGCGTCTGGTTCTCAGGCTGATCAAATTAAACAACAGATGAACAAGCTTGAGTCACAAACCGCCAAAATTAAATCCCAGTTGGATTCACAAACTGCAAAAGCTCTGAAACAAGTAAACGCAGCTATTAAAAATGGCAAAAATAATGCCCAGGCTTATAATACGTTAGGCGTTATTTATCAGAACAAAGCTTCTGTTGTATTGAAACAACGCAACTTCACGCTGGATAATCAAAAAGCTGCTAAACTTGATAAACAGGCCAATCAGTTCCTGCGCAAAGCGCGTGACAATTATCTCAAGGCTGCTCAAAAAGATCCCAACAATAAAAAATACTGGCGCAGCTTATACCAAATTTATACGGCACTCGGCAACACTAAAAAAGCCAACATGGCAAAGAAAAAAGCCGGGATGCAGTAATTAATAATTAATTTTATTTTCATTCTTAAATGCCTGAAGATGAAAGTCTTCAGGCATTTTTTTATTGAATTAAAATCGATTGAAGAAATTGTTTAATTCTAATTTAAGTCTGCATTTTGTTATTTTAATCTCAGTTTGAGCTAAATCCTTTTTCCGGGCTGTGAAAGAAGCCATTTCACAGAGTGGCACAAAGAAACCACAGAGTTTCGCAGCGTATTTTCTCTGTAATTCTCTGCATGTTCACTGTGCCTGTACACCAGAGTTTTTCGGCATGCAGTTGCGCAGCTTTGCGTAATAATAACAGAACATTTATTTACTATTTATATCTCCATCCGGCTATTTATAAATCGAGCCTGAATTATTTCATATAACTCCAGCATAAAAAATGAAAGCGTTTAGCCTGCAGATAAACCATTAACTTTTTTCTCAAATTCACGATATTTTAGGACATTATTTTCATGAATAATTTTCTTGGCAGGCAGTATTATTACTTTTTGAAGTGATATTGTTTAAAAAATGATGCCTGAAATTTTTTCTTCCATTTTATAATTATAAACAGCAATAAATTTATTTTTAAATGAAATTTAATACCAAAACAATTCACGCCGGACAAAAACCTGACGAGTCTTCCGGAGCCGTGATGCCCCCCATTTATCAGACGTCAACGTACGTGCAGGAAGCCCCAAATGTAAACAAGGGGTATGATTACGCCCGTGTGGGAAATCCGACCAGAACCGCACTTGAAAAGCTAATAGCAGGACTTGAAGAAGCCGAAGAGTGTGCCTGCTTTGCCAGCGGTTGTGCAGCGATGGACGCGATGCTAAAAAAATTCAGGCCGGGTGATCACGTCATTGCCTCAAACGATCTTTACGGAGGGACCTATCGACTTTTCCGGGAAGTATTTGAACCGTATGGAATCGACTTTTCATTTGTTGACATGACAGATTTAAATGCTGTTAAAGCAGCTCGAACCGATGCTACCGAATTACTTTGGATTGAAACGCCGACTAACCCGCTGCTGCGCGTCGCGGATATTGAAACGCTGGCATCTTTTGCCCGCCAGCACGAAATCATCTCTGTTGTCGATAATACGTTTGCATCTCCCTATCTACAGCGGCCGCTGACTATGGGGGCCGATGCGGTACTCCATTCAACAACAAAATACCTGGGCGGGCACTCGGATATAATAGGTGGAGCTATTGCCTCATCAAATACGGAAATCATGGATCAGCTCCGCTTCCAGATCAAGGCATCAGGAGCAGCCCCCGGTCCAATGGATTGTTATCTAACACTCCGGGGTATTAAAACACTATCGGTTCGGATGAAACAGGCGGTAGAAAATGCAAAAATTCTCGCACAATTCTTAAATGATCATCTCAAAGTCGGAGAGGTTTACTACCCCGGCCTGCACTCTCATCCTCAGCATAATATTGCTTCATCACAAATGGATGACTTCGGGGCTATGGTTTCCTTTGCCCTTAAGGATGATTCTACCGAAGCGGCCAAAAAATTTGTGAGCAGTACGCATCTTTTTGCTTTGGCCGAAAGCCTGGGCGGAGTAGAGTCGCTCATAAATCATCCTGCAACAATGACTCATGCATCTATTCCACGCGAAGTACGATACCAGGCCGGGCTCAAAGATTCACTAATTCGTCTCTCTGTAGGGATTGAAGATGCCGATGATCTTGTTAATGATCTTGAACAAGCTTTTTGAGATGCAATGCATGGTAAGAAAGATATCACCACCAAATTAATATTAACCATAATTTCTATTTATTAGCATTATGCAAAATCCTGTAATTGTTGAAGCCAAGCGGACCCCAATTGGCTCATTCGGAGGGACACTTTCATCCTTCACTGCACCGGAACTGGGTTCAATGACAATTTTGGAAGTCATCAAAAGCGCGGGGATTTCTCAGGATGAAATTCAGGAAGTCGTCTTGGGAAATGTATTAACAGCGGGCGTAGGCCAGGCCCCGGCGCGGCAGGCAGCTTTAAAAGCCGGGTTACCGGAGAATACCCCCTCAACAGCGGTCAATAAAGTATGTGCTTCCGGCATGAAAGCCATCATGATTGCTGCTAACCAGATTCAATTGAACGATGCGGATATCATCGTCGCCGGTGGCATGGAAAGTATGAGTAATGTACCCTATTATCTTCCTAAAAACCGATTTGGGGCAAAACTGGGTCATGGAAAGGTTGAGGATGGTATTATTAAAGACGGACTATGGGACGTCTATAATGATTTCCACATGGGGAATGCGGCTGAAATTTGTGCCAGAGAATGTGGTATCAGTCGTGAGCAACAGGATGAATTTGCGATCACCTCATATAAAAGAGCCATTGCCGCCCATGAAAGCGGAGCCTTTGATAACGAAATTATTACGGTCAAGGTTAAAGACCGAAAAGGAAATGTGACGAAGGTGCGGATGGATGAAGAACTAAATAGGGTCAATTTTGATAAAATTTCATCGCTGGGTCCGGTATTTGAAAAAGAAGGAACGATCACCGCTGCCAATGCAAGCAGTATTAATGATGGTGCCGCCGCTGTACTTTTAATGAGTGAAGAAAAAGCCAGGGAGTTAGATGT
Organism: Balneolaceae bacterium; assembly: GCA_035638715.1. GTDB lineage: Bacteria > Bacteroidota > Rhodothermia > Balneolales > Balneolaceae > SMO-BIN1. The sequence goes on along the minus strand of DASQZL010000255.1, from coordinate 386 downwards.
CAAGCCAATGGCCAGAATAAGAAGTCAGGCAAGTGCAGCTAAAGCCCCTGAATGGTTCACCACGGCCCCGGCTGAGGCGATGCCGTTAGCCCTGAAGCGTGCCGGCGTCGATAAAGAAGATATCGATCTATTTGAAATCAATGAGGCGTTTTCAGTTGTATCTCTGGCGAATAATCAGATTATGGAACTTGATCCGGAAATAGTAAATGTTCACGGTGGTGCGGTAAGTATCGGTCATCCGATCGGCTGCTCCGGGGCTCGTATTGTAGTCACACTGCTCCACGCCTTACGACAAAATGGGGGTAAACTGGGATGTGCCGGCATTTGCAACGGGGGCGGCGGCGCTTCTGCCCTTGTGGTTGAAATGATAGATTAAGACCGTATCC
>DASQZL010000254.1:0-5554 GCA_035638715.1 Balneolaceae bacterium | reverse complement strand
GGCGAATCGAATGTGGCTGTCTCGCTGGCCAATTACGATATCCCGGTTGAATTTGTCACACGCCTGCCTGATAATGATATTGGTAAATCGGCGATGCGGCAGTTGCGCAAATGGGGCGTTGGCACCGATAATATCATATACGGTGGCGAGCGTCTGGGAATCTACTTTCTGGAGACCGGGGCCGTCAGCAGGGGCAGCAAAGTGATTTATGATCGTGCGCACTCGGCCATCTCTTCCATTGAAAAAGGGATGATCGACTGGGAGAAGGTTTTTGAAGATGCTCAATGGTTTCACTGGACGGGCATCACCCCAGCCATTTCTCAGGGAGCCGCCGATGTTTGCCTCCAGGCGGTACAGGCGGCCAACGAGATGGGACTGACGGTATCAACGGATCTAAACTACCGGGCCAAACTCTGGAATTACGGCAAGGAACCCGGCGATATCATGCCGGAGCTGGTCGACGGCTGCGATATTATTTTGGGCAATGAAGAAGATGCCGAAAAGCACTTTGGCATTGAACCCGAAGGCGTGGATATCACCAAGGGCGAATCCATGGACAGCCAGGCATATCTTTCTGTATGCAAAAAGCTCATGGATCGATTCCCGAATGCAAAGAAAATCATCACCACCCTGCGGGGATCCATCAGCGCCTCCCATAACTCATGGTCGGGTGTTCTGTATAACGGGGATGAATTTCTGGAAGCACCGACGTATCAAATCACTCACATCGTAGACCGCGTTGGCGGGGGCGACTCCTTTATGGGCGGACTGATTTACGGGCTGCTCAACTATGAGACCGACCAGCAGGCGCTCAATTTTGCCGTAGCTGCTTCCTGCCTGAAGCATACGATTTATGGGGACGCCAACCTTTCAACGGTTGATGAAGTCGAAAAACTCATGGGCGGAGACGCCTCCGGACGCGTATCCCGGTAAAATCGCAAAAGAGAGATTTACAAAGAACAAATAAATATCAAATCAAAATGATTGATATTTTTATTAAATTTTGGTTTGACAATTAATAATTGAATACTGATAATAAAAAAGTTATGGCTCGATTTTCACGTTTACAAGTAGCAACGACAATGCAAGAGACCGGGGTTGTTCCTCTCTTCTATCATGATGATATTGAAACCAGTAAAAAAGTACTGCGGGCATGCTACGAGGGCGGCGCGCGGCTGCTGGAATTTACCAATCGCGGGGATTTTGCCCAGCAGGTGTTTGGCGAACTCAATAAATTTGCAGCCCGCGAGCTTCCGGAAATGATTCTGGGCGTGGGTTCGGTTGTTGATGCAGGCACGGCTTCGCTGTACATGCAACTCGGGGCTAACTTTGTGGTATCACCCATGCTCGTAGAAGAGATGGCCCCGGTCTGCAACCGGCGAAAAGTGCTTTGGTCGCCGGGATGCGGGACACTCACGGAAGTCACCCGGGCCCTGGAACTGGGCGCTGAAATTGTGAAAATTTTTCCGGGCAGCCAGCTTGGACCGGGCTTCGTGAATGCTATCACGAGTCCATGTCCGTGGGTCAGCATCATGCCGACCGGCGGCGTGCGCCCCACCGAAGAAAATCTTCGGGGTTGGTTTGAAGCAGGGGCTGTATGCGTGGGCATGGGCTCGAAACTGGTGGAAAAACAAGCCGTGCGTGATGGCGATTTTGATCGTATCACTCAAAAATGCCGCCAGGCACTGGATATTGTCCAACGTATCAGAGAAGATGATTAATCCCTTGACTCCTGATTAATTATTTGGCATAATCGCTGAACGGAAAGTTTAACAAACCAGCCACCAGGTATGAGATCGAAAACAAAATTTATTTTTCGGTGCGGCGTTTTACTGTTAAATAATCAACCGTAACGCTTTTGTAGCCACGCAATTCAAATTAATTAAATTGAATAGTTTGTAATTAATGAAATCATACAGATTTTTATTCTTAAGCATAATTCTGGCATGCTTAACCTTTTTTTTTACCTCATGCGGTAAAACATCTCACGTCCGGGTGATAAAACTCGCAAGCTCCCTCTCCCCTTCCGCCCCGGTAACAAAGGCCTTTCGATATATGAATAAAAAACTTCAGAAAAAGTCGAATGGGACCATGCGCATTAAAATCTATCCCAGCGGGCAGCTTGGCAGTGAACGAGAGGCGCTTGAATTACTCCAAATTGGCAGTGTCGGGATGACGAAAGTATCTGCGGCAGCGCTGGAAAGTTTTGATCCCGCTTTTAAAGCGGTTGATATGCCTTATATCTTCAAAAATAAGAAACAACGGTTCAGGGTGCTCAACGGTAAAATCGGGAAGGATCTGCTTAAAAGTACTACTCAATACCTGATGCACGGGCTTTGTTATTATGATGCCGGCAGCCGGAGCTTTTATGGCACGGGCAAACCCGTACGAAAGCCGAGCGATCTTAAAGGAAAAAAAATTCGGGTGCAAAACAGTAATATTGCGGTGCAAATGATTCAGCAGCTCGGCGGATCAGCGACGCCCATTCCTTTTGGAAGCCTGTATTCGGCCCTGCAACAAGGCGTCGTTGATGCAGCGGAAAACAATCCCCCGAGCCTGTATTTATCGCATCAATATGAAGTCGTTAACTATTATTCGCTGGATAAGCATACCTCCGTCCCGGATGTACTGTTGGTCAGCACAACACTTTGGAAACAGCTAACCCCTCAGCAACAGCAATGGCTGCAAGAATCAGCCAATGAATCGGCAAAATATGAAAAAAAAGTGTGGGCCAAAACGACAAAAAAAGCGCTTAAAAAAATTAAACAATCCGGCGTGAAGATCATACATCCGGATATAAGTCTCTTCAGAAAAAAGGTGCAGCCCATGTATAAACGATATAAATCGAACTATCCCAAAGTGTATAAGAGAATTCAAAAGATTAAGCAATTCCAAAACGAGAATTCTTCAGCACAGCACGATTCATTATGAAAAATACTTCCAGAATTCGACAATTTATTGATACAATTCTCGGCTATTTTTTAGCTGTCCTCATGTCTGCAATGGTTATAGACGTCGTTTGGGGCGTGATTTCACGATTTTTGCTTAACAATCCGAGCTCCTTTACCGATGAGCTGGCGGGCTACCTCCTCATCTGGGTTGGACTGCTGGGGGCAAGTCTTGCCTCTGGCAAGGGCATGCATCTGGCTATCGACCTGCTGCCCCGAAACTTGAACCCACCGGCACGACATAAGCTCCAGGTTGTCATTGAAATATTGATTTCACTATTTGCAATAGGAATTTTAATTATCGGGGGACTGCGATTGGTCTATATCACACTTAAGCTGGGACAAAATTCACCTTCATTGGGTCTTCCGGTCGGTTATGTATACATGGTTCTGCCGCTGAGTGGAATATTAATCTTGTATTATTCGATTGATAATATTTACCGGCATCTAACTTACGAAGCCGAAAATAATAACGATGAATAAAACACTTTGACTATTTTTTCCTTTCGAAATCCCGACAGCCATAACATCCCTCTCCCGGATGCATGCGTGACGGGAATCACCCGAACGGAAGCTTGCGGCAGAAATGACTTATGTATTTATACAAAGACTTCACATTAAAAATAAATACTTCACTCCTTTAAATAATCATGTTCAATAATTAGCTTATGGGAATTATAGAAATAGTTGTTTTAGTAGCCAGCTTCGTTATTTTAATTGCTATAGGCGTCCCGATTGCCTACAGCATCGGCATTTCTTCCATTTTAACTATGCTGGTATCGATTCTTACGGTGCCGGCTCTTACTACCATGGCCGAGCGGATGGCCTCGGGCCTCGACAGTTTTACGCTGCTTGCTATTCCCTTCTTCATTCTAACCGGACAACTGATGAACCGCGGAGGGGTAGCTACAAAATTAATCGATTTTGCAAAATCCTGGGTGGAGGTCCTTCCGGGCGGACTGGCATACGTAAATATTATAGCAGCTATGCTTTTTGGGGCGGTATCAGGCTCAGCGGCGGCAGCAGCCTCGGGCATCGGCGGATTCATGATTCCCCGAATGAAAGAAGAGGGCTACGACAAGCCATTCAGCGCAGCGGTCAATATCACTTCGGCAACGACGGGTCTCGTTATTCCCCCAAGTAATATTTTGATTGTTTATTCGCTGGCCAGCGGCGGGGTTTCTGTTGGCGCTCTTTTTCTGGCTGGTTATGTACCGGGCATCGTTGCCGGACTTGCTTTGATGATCGTAGCTGGTTACATCGCTTTCCGAAATAACTATCCGGTGGGTGAACGAGCTCCGTTAAAAACTATTTTCTTTCGTTTTCTCGATGCCATTCCCAGCCTGTTTATGATTGTAATCGTAATCGGCGGTATTATTGCAGGTTTTTTTACTGCAACCGAGGCTTCTGCAATCGCTGTAATCTATACCCTGCTGCTCTCACTGGTTTTTTATCGGGAAATAGGTGTCAGCGATCTGCCCCAAATTTTAATCGATTCCGTTTTGAATACGGCCATTGTAATGCTGCTGATCGGTACTTCAATGGGCATGGGATGGATCATGTCTTACGAGCAAATTCCACAAACCGTCAGCGCAGCCCTACTTTCCATTAGCCACAACAAAATTATTGTTTTACTGCTGATAAACCTAATCCTGCTTTTCGTGGGCATGTTTATGGATATGACGCCGGCCGTACTTATCTTCACCCCTATTTTCTTACCTATTGTAACGCAATTTGGTATTGATCCTATTCAATTTGGGATTATCATTGTATTGAATCTTTGCATCGGTCTTTGTACGCCCCCGGTAGGCTCCGTACTTTTTATTGGTGTCAGCGTGGCTGATATCAGTATTGAAGAAGTGGTGAAACCCTTGATTCCTTTATACGTTGCCATGATCGTAGCCCTGCTGCTTGTAACCTATATTCCGGCGCTGAGCCTGTGGCTGCCTCATTTATTCGGTTTTTAATTGATTATCTTGTTATTTAATCGTCACTAATTAAGAAATTTTTACTATGCATTTTGAACAAACATGGCGCTGGTTCGGATCATACGATACCATACCGCTTTCGGATATTAAGCAAACCGGGGCCAGCGGCATTGTCACGGCCCTTCACCACATTCCGGCCGGCGAAGTATGGCCTGTTGATGAGATCGAAGAAAGAAAAAAACGCATTGAAAAAGCCGGTCTGCGCTGGTCGGTAGTAGAAAGTATTCCGGTACATGAAGATATTAAAATGCAGACCGGGGATTTTAAAACCTACATTGAAAATTACCGGCAGTCGATCCGTAATCTTTCACAATGCGGTATCCACACGGTTTGCTACAATTTTATGCCGCTGACCGACTGGACCCGCACTAACGTCGATCACCCGCTTGATGACGGCGCCACAGCACTCCGGTTTGATAAAACGGCATTCGCCGCTTTTGAACTTTTTATTCTTGAGCGCGAGGGAGCCTACAGCGATTATTCTTCTGAACAACGAAAAAAATCAAAAAACTATTACGATACTCTCAGTGAGGATGAAATTGCAACACTAACCGAGACCATACTATTGGGGCTCCCGGGAGATGAAGAAATGACGCTTAAGAAATTTCGTAAACGACT
>DASQZL010000253.1:0-16159 GCA_035638715.1 Balneolaceae bacterium | reverse complement strand
TCATTTTAACGATATTGATGATTACCATAATCATAGCAATTCATTATGAAAAATTATAAAATAAGCCATATTCGTCAATTGGAATCCGAATCGATTCACGTAATGCGTGAAGTCGCCGCACAGTTTGAAAAACCGGTGCTTCTTTTTTCCGGCGGCAAAGATTCGCTGACCATGTCTCGCCTGGCTCAAAAAGCTTTTTGGCCCGGTTCTATTCCATTTCCTTTTTTACATGTGGACACGGGACATAATTTTGAAGAAACGATCCGTTTCCGCGATGAACTGATGGATGAGCTGGGGGTAGAGCTCATTGTCGCCAAAGTGCAGGATATGATTGATGCCGGTTATGTGAAGGAAGAAGACAGTCCCAATTCCAGCCGTAACAAGCTTCAGATTCCTACGCTGCTTAAAGCAATTGAAGATAATGGCTTTGACGCCGCTTTCGGCGGTGCCAGGCGTGATGAAGAAAAAGCACGAGCAAAAGAGCGGTTCTTCTCTCACCGCGATGAGTTCGGCCAGTGGGATCCGAAAAATCAGCGTCCGGAGCTCTGGAATCTTTATAATGGCCGGAAGAAACCCGGGGAGCATTTCCGCGTTTTTCCACTGAGTAACTGGACGGAAATGGATGTCTGGCAATATATTGCTGCCGAAGACCTGGATATTCCAAGTCTTTATCTTGCCCATGAGCGAGATGTGGTGGAACGTGACGGCATCTATTTAGCCAGGAATGAGCACATCGCTTTAAAGGATGGTGAACGCTACGAAGAAAAAAGTGTACGCTTTCGAACGATCGGTGATATGACGTGTACAGGGGCTGTACTCTCGCAGGCTGAAACTATTCCCGAGGTTATTGAAGAAGTCGCTTCTGCACGGATTACGGAGCGTGGTAACCGCGCAGATGACAAAGGTTCAGAGGCGGCAATGGAAGAACGTAAGAAACAGGGATATTTTTAGATTTTAGCTTTCGGTAATCAGCTGCCACTTATTTTAAAGCATAATATTGACTGCTGATAGCTGAAGGTTCACCTTAATTCAAAATCAAACATTAAAATTCGCGAAGACATGAGCGACAACGAAGCACAGAGATACCTCGACATGGATATGCTGCGGTTTACAACCGCGGGTAGTGTCGACGACGGCAAGAGCACGCTGATCGGGCGGCTGTTGTACGATTCAAAATCTATTTTTGATGACCGGATGGAAGCCGTCGAGGAGTCGAGCAAACGAAAAGGCGATGAATATACGAATCTGGCACTGCTTACTGACGGTCTTTCCGCCGAAAGGGAGCAGGGGATCACTATTGATGTGGCCTACCGCTATTTTTCAACGCCAGAGCGCAAGTTTATCATCGCTGATACACCCGGCCACGTGCAGTACACGCGAAATATGGTTACCGGCGCATCAACGGCCAATCTTGCAGTTATTTTAGTGGATGTACGTAACGGTGTCATCGAGCAGACGTGCCGACACTCTTTTATCGCTTCACTGCTGGGTATCAAGCACATTCTATTGTGTGTTAACAAAATGGATTTGGTTGACTACAGCGAAAAGGAATTCAAAAAAATTAAAGAACAGTTTAAAACTTTTGCCTCCAAACTGAGTGTCCCGGATGTCCGGTATATTCCGATAAGCGCGCTTTATGGCGACAATGTGGTGAAGAAGTCGGAACATATGCCCTGGTACGGCGGAAATACGTTGCTCTATACGCTGGAGAATGTACAGGTGGACGGCGATTTTAATCACGTCGACTGTCGCTTTCCCGTGCAGTGGGTTATTCGACCGCATTCCAATGAATACCATGACTATCGCGGATACGCCGGACGTATTGCCGGCGGTGTGTTTAAACCGGGAGATGAGGTGATGGCGCTGCCATCGGGATTTACATCTACAATTGATACCGTAGAAACTTTCGAGCAGGAAGAGGAGGAAGTCTTCCAGCCAATGTCCATCTCCATGACACTGGAAGACGATCTTGATATCAGCCGGGGGGATATGATTGTGAAGCCCGACAATCAGCCCACCATTGGTCAGGATATCGACCTCATGGTCTGCTGGTTGAATAAAGAGCCTCTCAAGCTAAACGGCAAATATGCCATAAAACATACCACCAAAGATGCACGGTGCATTATTAAGGATGTAAAATATAAAGTCAACATAAATACGCTGCACCGGGTTGAAGGCGATAAGGAAATCGGACTTAACGACATTGGCCGTATCAAAATACGTACGACCAAGCCACTCTTTTATGATACTTATGAGGAAAACCGGGCCACCGGCAGTATGATTATAATTGACGAATTTACGAATGAAACCGTAGGGGCAGGGATGATTATTTAAGTAACAAGTTGAGGATAAATAAAAAGCCGGGACTTTGTTGTTTTTAGGGAGTCAGTTACTTAGAAGATGGGTACTTTTTAACATCACTGTGTCAGTTATAGAAAATATCCGCAATTTTTTGGGTTTTTTTTCGGATATAATCCGCCTCCTCGTTCGTCAGAATTTTTTTCCAGTTGTCGGGGATTTTAGCGCTGTTCCGCTTCAGATGATGCACCCGGTCTTTTTCAGCCTGCCCGGGATTTTTAGACGAGGTATGATCAATAATCGTATTCTCTACTTTCTTAGTAAATGATAAACCCAGTTGCTGATATAAATTTTTGATTGTTTCAACCGGTTCCTGGGCCAGCTGTCGATGCCTGACAGCTATATAATCGGGATGTCGCCGCAGCATATCGGCAACAACCCTGTAAACGCAATTCCAGAGCATACCGGCTTCTTCAATTACCGTACTATCCTTATTCAGCTCTTCCATCTCTGCCCGAAACTCTTCCAGATAATCTTCCATGAGCTGCGGTTGTTGCAAAAAATTATTGAAATCAAAGCGCCATCCAACTCTTTTTAAACTGGCGGCGAAACTTAGTGGATGCCGGATCAGCATGACCACGCTCATATCGTAGTGCTCATGTAAAAACCGGCTGGCAAAGCAGGCTTCAGGGTCTTTTAGAAGAATCCGGCGGACAAAGGGATTATATTTAGCTATTTCAAACTGAAGTTGTCCTTCAGTCCGAAAAATTAATTTACCTGCATATTTTGGTAAATCTTTTAGTGTCGCTTCATGCATCATTTCGCCCATAAGCTCTGTTCTGGTTACAATAACTTTTTCATTCTCGGTGACAGAGGTGATGTTATAGGTGGCCTTTTTGAGATTGATCAGGTTTTCAATTGCTTCCCGAAATGAAGCAGGAGTATTTTGTTCAGTCAAATATTTAAAGCGCGCATCGATGATGTTCAGGCCATAGTACCGGTTAAAGGGTTCCTGAAGATAGGCAATACCTCTGTTGAGCGTGAGCATTTTCCCCAAAAATGTGCTCCCGGAGCGATGAATTCCGGTAACCAAAATGGGAGTTTCTTTCATAGGGATGATATTTGTTCGCAAATAAAAAGTAAAATGAAAGCTAAATTTTTAATGAAAGAATAAATTATTTAGACATGTGAAGCAAAAATTTCACTAAAAGTTTCATTCTCGTACATTGAAATATATTCCTTTTGGCTTTAGAACAAAATTCCTATTATTATCATGTGATTTTTGAAGCTTGGGATGAAAATCCTGAGAATCGTTTGTTTGACATAGAGACTATTTCTTTTGTGATCATATATTTTAATTAAATGAATGAAAAAGAAGAACATACCCCTGGCGATACGGGGCCATCTAATGATAATGGATCCGGCGAACCGGAAAAAGAACACCCACCAACAAGGGAGTACCGGCTCATCCCGGCCGACAGCGAAGAGAAAACGCAGAATGACAGCGCCGTTAATTTCCGTGAGCTTTATGATACTGCTTATAACAATCGCCAGACGATATATAAAATTACGGGCGTTTTAGTTCTCATCGGGTTGCTTTTTGCCCTTCTCAGCGGCGTCGAGTACCGCTCGAAGTCAATTTTAATGCCTGTAAGTAAAAATAGCGGGCAAAGTCAGGCAAGTACGTTGATGCAGCAGTATGGCGGACTTTTGGGATTGAGCAGTGCAGGTGCAACAAGTGTTTCGCAGGAAGGAAAAATAAAACCCTCTGTTTATCCAAAAATTATACAAAGCCTTTCATTTCAGGACAAGCTATTGCGTCAGCCGTTGTATATTCCCGGTGCAGATACGACGATAAGTGGCTATACCTATTTTGAGCATTATTATTCGCCTTTTTTTAAGGTTATCAGGGATTATACGATTGGCCTGCCCGGCAAGATCAGAGGGGGACATGCTAAAAACAGGAATCAATTGCCGGCAAATATTCGCAAGGAATTTAATGACAGTACAAGTCGACTTACCAGGAAACGGCTGCGTATTATCAACAATATGCGGAGTCGCATTTCTTTTGATATTGACAGTGAGACAGGCTTGCTGCATATCTCAGCCCAGATGCCCAATCCTGTCATTGCCGGACAAATCTGCAAGGATGTCATTCAACAGTTAAAGAATTATGTAATCGCTTATAGCACCCAGAAGGCCAAGCAAAATTTAAAATATGCAAAGATGCAGCATCGCCAGGTGAAACAGCGCTACGAAGAAGCACAGAATAAATTTGCAAAATTTCAGGATCAAAATGTAAACCTTTCCTCGGCCCAGGCACAAGCTAAACAGCAGCGTTTGCAGGCAAAAGTTACTTTAACGTCAAATTTATACAATAGTGTCTCGCAGCAGCTAATGAGAGATAGAATGCAGGTTGAAGAACAGACACCGGCTTTTAAGGTTTTACAGTCACCTAATATACCATTCCAAAAAAGTGAACCTCGCCGGCTGCTTATTCTGATTATTTCATTTATTGGTGGGTTGGTCATTTCATTTTTATATATCGGAGGTAAAATTATCTATGAACACTGGGATCCTATTCTTTGAAATACTGTCATCTGCGGACCCTCAGTATAAAATATAAAATCGTTTTTTCATGTTAATTTCACTTCATATGCCAAAGTGTGGAGGGACCAGTTTCAGGGAGCTGCTCAGAACGCATTATAAATTGCGGTACGCCAAAGATTATGATTATCCCCTGCATCAAACATTCAAGCAGCGGACCCAAGAGGCTGAAAGCGCACGAAAATGGATTCGGATAAAACATAAATACTTGTTTCAATATCGGTTTACCCGGTGTATCCACGGTCATTTTTTGCCATATAAATACGATTATTTTTATGGCAGAGACGGTACAGCATTTATAACCTGGATGCGAGATCCGATTGAAAGATTGGTCTCTCATTACTATTACTGGCAGCGGAGCTATCAAAACATAAATCACCCAAAATATCTTCAGAAAAAAGTTATTGAAGAAGAGTGGACGCTCAAAGAATTTGCTTTATCGGAAGAATTGAGGAATATTTACGCAAAATTTTTGTGGAATTTCCCTGTTGAACAATTCGATTTTATTGGTATTACTGAATATTTTGAGCAGGATTATCAGTATTTTGCACAGCATTATCTTGGTAGGGACGACATGAGCGTGCCTAAAAAAAATATCGGATCAGAACACTCCAAACCGTATTTTAATGATAATGGACTTGTCAGAGATATAAAATCCTATCACGCGCGCGATTACGAAATTTACCGCTTTGCTCTTAAAGCCCGAAAGCTTAGGCAAAAAACTGATTGATTGTTCTGTATTTAGTCGGACTGATATTTTTATCGAAGGATATGCAGGCGCGAGGTATTGTTACAAACTACCTTAGTATACCTAATCCAAATATTTCAATCTATGATACCGCAGTCTGATCTACAATGAATTTATCATCCAGCTCTTCAGTACAAAAAAAAGGTATATTAGCTCGTAATACCTTTATTAATCTGGCTGGGAAAGGCCTGCCGCTGCTATTTGCTGTCATCGCTATCCCATTTGTAATCAAAGGGCTGGGGACGGATCGCTTTGGCGTGTTGACTATCATCTGGACGGTCATTGGTTATTTTGGATTGTTTGACATGGGGCTTGGTCGGGCTACCACGAAATTTGTAGCTGATCAGGAGGCGCGGGGAGAGCCTCTTGCACCCGTTATTATTACTTCCATTTTGCTGTTGATGGGATTTGGCCTCGCAGGCGGCGGTCTGATTTATGGTTTAACCCCGTATCTGGTAAAACACCTCCTGAACACGCCGTCTCAGCTTGTCAGTGAAACAGTGCAATCATTTTATCTTTTAAGTGTTTCCATACCTGTAGTTCTGGGAGCGGTGGGCGCGCGCGGTGTATTGCAAGCCCAGCAACGCTTTGGCCTTGTTAATGCTGTAAAAATACCGGCCAGTATTATAAATTATGTGAGTCCGTTACTGATACTGCCTTTTACGCATCATTTGCAATATATAGTACTTTTATTAGTCATTGAACGGGCCATAACATTTGTCGTTTATCTATATTTTAGTCTACGCGGGCAGCACCTTTTTGCTTTATCAGGCTATTCTTTTTGGAAGTGGTCAAAAAACCTACTTGGGTTTGGCCTGTGGCTGGCGTTGAGCAATATTGTCAGCCCGATTATGGTTTACATGGATCGTTTTATCATAGGGACAATTTTGACGATGAGCGCCGTTGCCTATTATACCACGCCCTATGAAGTTATAAACCGGATTGGCATTATTTCCGGCAGTTTTATGGGGGTGATGTTTCCGGCCTTTAGTGTCTATTTTTTGCAGGGAGAGGAAAAGCTTGCAGCTGCCTATAAAAAATCCGTTCGCTATGTTTTATTTATCATTATTCCCATTGTTACGTTCCTGCTTTTTGCTGCACATCCCTTGCTTCATCTCTGGCTCGGCGAAAAATTTGCACTTCAAAGTACCACTGTCTTGCAGATACTGGCAGTAGGAATTTTTATCAATTCCGTTGCGAGAATTTCCGGAACGCTTATTCAGGCGGCGGGTCGCCCCGATGTACGGGCCAAACTTCACTTAATTGAATTGCCGGTTTACCTGGCTCTGCTTTGGTATCTAACGCACTGGCTGGGTATTAATGGTGTGGCATTGGCATGGCTGATTCGGGTCTTTGTAGACTGGCTCTTGCTGTTTTATGTTGGTAACCGTCTCACCTTTTTTACTATTGACTGGATGCCCATGTTGAGGAAGGTAAGCATAATCGTTCTGTCAGTCTGCGCAGGAATGATAATTGCCCGGCAAATTAATAGTGATATAGGTACACTTGGGTATGCAATCGCCTGCGGGTTGGTGGTATTGTATGCTACGTGGCGATACATACTACAAGAAACGGAACAGCAAAAACTCATAAGTCTGGTTTTAGAAATGCGTTCGAAGGTCATCAGCGGCGTGAGTGAAACCGGTGGCCGTGATTAGAAATAGATTTTTCTTATCTTTTACTGATTGATTCAAAATTTTATCATAACATAACCAAGCATGTCGTCAACTCCTGCACCCCGAGTTTTTATTGTTCTGCTCAACTGGAATGGGTGGGAGGATACTGTAGAGTGCATTGCATCACTTCAAAAGCTTCACTACGAGAACAGAAAGATTATCGTCGTGGATAATGCCTCACAAGACGACTCCGTAGAAAAAATTCATCAACGCTTTCCCCATATCAAATTGATTGAAAATGAAAAAAATGCCGGTTTTTCTGCAGGTAATAATATAGGCATTAAATATGCCCTGAAACATAATGCCGAATACGTTTGGCTTTTGAATAATGATACGGTTGTTGATTCCCGGGCATTGACACCACTCGTAGAAAAAATGGAACAGCAGCCTGAGATTGGAATATGCGGCTCTAAGCTTATTTATTATGATCAACCCGATACGATACAGGTGCTGGGCGGGGGGAGCTATAATAAATGGCTGGGGGTGCCCAGAAATTTTGGTCAACATAAACCGGTGGACATGGATTTTGACCCTCAACATATTGAAGAAAATCTTGATTTTATTATCGGAGCTTCCATGATGGTTTCCCGTTCTTTTTTGGAAGATGTAGGCCTGCTCTGCGAAGATTATTTTCTGTATCACGAAGAAATCGACTGGGGCTTGCGCGCCCAAAAAAAATATGAATTAGGTTTTGTCCCGGACAGTGTTGTTTATCATAAAGAAGGACAATCAATTGGAGCCACCAATCTTGATATGAACAATAAAAGTCGCCTCTCGGACTATTACGGCATTAAAAATCGCTTAAAAATAAGCTACAAATTTCATCCCTGGACGCTGCCCCTGGTTTATTTAACCACACTTTATTCTATTTTTAACCGGATGAAGCGTAACCAATGGGATCGCATTCCGATGATCCTTAAACTTTTTTTCACCTTTAATAATAATGAGCGATATTGAGCCTTGTTAAAAAGTCTCTAAATAACAGCGCGACCGAAGGAATATCGCCCCTATGAGTTCCTCGAAATTCATTATTAACGGACATTTTCGCACGCAGCGTGTTACGGGCGTGCAGCGATATGCTCATGAGGTGATATCGCAGTTCGATAAAGAAAACATTTCTTATGATTGGGTTCAGCCTCCCAGAAAATTGCAATCCGACAGCCTGCGACAACTCTGGATGCAAACTGTGATGCCATTTAAAATTCCAGCGAACAGTCTGCTGTGGTCACCCACCAATGTAGGCCCCGTTTATCGCGAACACCAGCTGCTGACGCTGCACGATATTGCTGATCAGCTCTATCCTGAATGGTTTGACCCTAAATATGTGCGTTGGCGTCAACTAATATTACCAGGACTACTCAAACGGGTAAGAGGTATTATTACAGTTTCTGAATTTTCTAAACGGACGATTGCACAGCTTTTCCCGGGAACGGCTGAGAAAATCCGTGTGATATACAACGGCGTCCGCATTGATCATTTTTATCCGCGTACTGATAATGAAATCGAAGGTGTTCGGGAAGATTTGGGTCTGCATAAACCATTCGTATTGAATGTGGGCTCGCTCGATCCTCGTAAAAATACCAGTCGTTTGATCAAAGCCTGGGGCAAACTTCAACAGAGTATTAGAAATGAGATGGATTTGGTCATTGCCGGTGGTGGAGCCCAACAATTTGCGTTCCACCACCAAAAAAGTGAAGATGAAAATGTGCGATTTATAGGATATGTTAACAACAAACAATTACCGGTATTATACAGTGCTGCTGAAGTTTTTGTTTATCCTTCGCTGTTTGAAGGGTTTGGGTTGCCTGTGTTAGAAGCAATGGCCTGCAAAACGCCGGTTATTACTTCTGATAAAACTGCTTTAAAGGAGATTTCGGGTCCGGCAGTCACTGTCGACCCAATATCAGTTGAGGAAATACGATCTGCATTAGAAAAATTAATTCAATCGCCTGCTCAACGATCGAGGATGAAAGACCGGGGATTAAAATGGGCAAGTCGTTTTAGATGGGAACATTGTGCAAAACAGACGTATAATTATATAAAGAAAATTTCTTAAATTTACGTATATTAAGAAATATTAATCTTTTTTATATATTCTTTTTATTATTGAATAGTTATAACTAACTAATAAATCTGTTCTTAAACAAAGAAAAATAAGAGGTCTCTATTTGGTTATAAGATTTGTATAAATCAGTAATTGAAAATTTGGTTTATTGTATTTAAGTCACAAGTATTTTGCCAGAATAATGTTTTTTTGAATGGTTTGAGCGATTTTGTAGTTAAATGAATTTGGGGAATATAAAGTTTGCTGAAAAAGCATACTGTTTTTCGCAATAGTGCTTTTATATTTATATTAATAGAAACATACATAGTGAACATTAAGAAAATAAAAGCAAGCATTAATTCATCGATTGAAAATCATTTAGCAACGGTAAAAAAAATATATCCGTTAATTGATGATATTGCCGAGATATCAAAGCGCATTATTACCTGTCTGAATAATGAAGGCAAAATTTTATGGATGGGTAATGGTGGTAGTGCCGCTGATTGCCAGCACCTTGCAGCAGAATTTGTCGGTCGATTTCAAATTGAACGCAAAGGACTCCCCGCTATCGCGTTAACGACAGATACTTCCATATTAACTTCCGTATCCAATGATTTTGGATTTGAAACGGTATTTCAACGCCAGATTGAATCTTTATGCAAAAGTGATGATGTAGTAGTTGGTATCTCTACCTCCGGAAATAGTGCCAATGTTATATCAGGATTGGAAATGTCAAATGAGTTAGGAGCAACTACTGTAGGATTCACCGGTCAGCAAAAAGCACCTATTGATGATATTGCCAAATTTTGTGTAAAAATCCCGTCAACTAATACGGCAAGAATCCAAGAAATGCATATATTGTGCGGGCATATAATTTGCGATATAGTAGAAAAATCAATCAACGAACGTTAATAATTTGTACATGTTAAAAGAAATACGGGAAGTTGTTGAAAAAGGGTTTACCGACAAGAATGTCATTGTTATCGGTGACCTTATGCTTGACAAATATATAACGGGTGAAGTTACTCGTGTTTCGCCTGAAGCACCAGTCCCGGTAGTGCAGTTAGCCGATGAAAAGCAGACGCTTGGGGGAGCGGGAAATGTTGCGCTAAATTTGTGTGGGCTCGGTATCTCAGTCGATCTTATTTCGGTCATTGGTAATGACGTGCAGGGAGAGATCATCAAAAATATGTTTGTTGAAAATGAGCTTTCGCAGGAGCACATCTCAGTATCGCCTGTTAAACCAACCATTACAAAAACACGCATTGTCGGTGAGCATCAGCAAATCGTTCGTGTTGACCGTGAAGACCGAAAGGATGTTCGAAGTGAAATAGAACAAAAATTGACGGCTGATTTTAATGATGCCATACAGGATGATGCCGTTGATGCGGTTATAATATCCGACTATGCGAAAGGGACCATTACTGATAAATTATGCAAATATGTTATTGAGGAATCGAATGACAAAAATATTCCCGTACTGGTCGACCCGAAAGGCAAGAATTTTGATAAATATAAGAATGCGACCATATTAATACCTAATGAGAAAGAATTATCACTGGCCTCGCACCGGGAATTTAAAGACGAGAAAACATTCAGAAAAACATCTGTTCAAATTCGGGATGCCTTAAATTTGAAAGACCTTGTGGTTACACTGGGGGAACGAGGAATTCTTCATTTTGCCAGGGATTATACGCGACATATTTCAACGCGGGCCCGTGAAGCCTATGATGTTTCAGGAGCAGGAGATACAGTCATCGCGCTGGTTACGGCCGGACTGATCTCGTATCTGCCCATAGACGAGTCGCTGGAACTGGCGAACATGGCAGCCGGCTACGTCGTAAGTAAAACCGGGACACACCCGATGTCGTATGCTGAACTTAATGATTTGATCCATCGACGTGTGGCAAGCAGTCAGAAGATATTTTACAATGGTGAGATAAAAAATCGATTGCATTTCTGGCAGAATAATAAGCAGAAAATTGTTTTTACCAATGGCTGCTTTGATATTATCCATACTGGCCACATTCATCTTCTGGAAAAGGCCAAGGAGCATGGTGACAAATTAGTTGTCGGTATTAATACCGATGAGTCTGTGCGAATGCTTAAGGGTGACGACAGACCGGTAAATAATTTGGAAGATCGTATTCGTATTTTAGAATCCATAACGTATGTTGACGCCATAATTCCTTTCAGTGAGGCCACCCCCCTGCGGTTGATCCAAAAAATACAGCCGGATGTACTTGTTAAAGGCGCAGATTATGAAGAAAGTGAAATTGTTGGCGCAAAGGAAGTGAAGGCCCGGGGCGGTGAAATCGTACGGATTCCACTGATTGATGGAAAAAGTACAAGCAGATTAATACAGTACGTTTCATCCACGGATGGGTAAGCTATTTAAAGAACGCGGCAATAATTTTCTTCGCTTTCTGGATCGATATGTCGGCATACCTCTCGTATTTTTTTTAAGTTTTTTTCGTAAAAAACGATCGCTACCTCAAAAAGAACCTATCGCTCAACGGCCCATTTTCATAAAAATGAGCGGTATCGGTGATTCTATTTTAACGTTGCCTATCATTCGGGAGTTAAAAGAAACCAACCCTGATATTAATATAACCGTCATTTGTGGAAAAAATAATCGCGAAGTTTTCAAAAATCTACTGGTAAATAATGCGATTGATAAACTTATTTATATTGATGTAGGCCGGCTGGTGTTCAATTGGGTTTATCTTTGGCAAAAGATATATGAGCTGGGTACGGGGCGTTATGACTACTGCATCGACTTCGATCCCTGGTCTCGTATTAGCGCATTGCTTTCATTTTGGGTTTCGGCAGACTTCAAAATTGGATTCCGGAAAGAGAATCAATTCAAACATTATTTGTTTGATCAACGGGAAACACATGAACAGACGATCCACGAGTGCGACAATTATAAAAAGCTTGTAAAACCTATCGTGGGTAATATTGGTCATGTCCCGCAATATCCGGTTTTCTATGATAGTGAAGTTTATCAGCGAAAATTTATAACCTCCCGCGGTATTCAACGATATATTATTTTTCACCCATGGGCCGCCGGTTACAGACATACATTGAAAGAGCTTGACACTTCTTCTGTTTTATACATTTGTAAAAAATTGACTGCGCGTGGTTATGAAATTATTATAACCGGGGGCAAGAAGGATATTGAAAAATCAAAGTCTCTGACGGAACGCATCGATCATGCCTATTCCATTGCGGGACAGACAAATTTAAATGAAACCGCAATTTTTCTTAAAAATGCGGCCTGCGTTATTACGGTCAATACCGGTGTATTGCATTTAGCAGCGGCAGTGAACAGTAAAATTGTCTCTGTTAATGGACCGACGGATGTCAATCGGTGGAGACCGCTGTGCGACAAAGCTATAAACATTAAGAGCAACCTGTTTTGTTCGCCCTGTCTCGATTTAGGATTTGAGTATAAATGTGAACAACATGGCGTACCTGAAGGACATTGCATGAAAAAGATCGATCTGGATGAGGTGGTAGAAAGTGCGTTAAAATTAGTTTCAAGTGGGTGAAATGATTTTCTTTATGCCCAACAAAGACCCAAGACCTCAAGACTCTTAACTCACAACGAATCCCTATGAAGTGTAAAATTTGCGGCAATTCCGAAAATAATGCCGTTTATCATCCCAGGGAGATGATGATGGGGCTGAGAGATGTATTCACTTATTTCCAGTGCAGTTCCTGCCAATGTTTACAAATCGCCGAATTCCCGGACAATATTTCGAAGTATTATACTGGTTCTTATTACACGCGCCGGGAGAACGATACGCCTCATCCGATAATTCGGTATTTAAAACAAATAAGAAATAAGTATGCCGTTTTTAATCAATCCCTGTTGGGAAAATTTTTGTATTCAAAATATCCAAAAGTGAACCTGCGCTCACTTTCACATCTGTCGTTAAAAAAAGGCATGGCCATTCTTGATGTAGGTTGTGGAAGGGGAGGCCTGCTGCGTTCACTTCAGCAGCTGGGATTTACAGATCTTACGGGCATAGATCCATTCAACGAAGAGAAGGAATTAAAAATCGGAAGGGGCATCAGTCTTTACAACAAAAATATCGACGAAATGCAGGGGCAGTGGGATCTGATTATGATGCATCATGCTTTTGAGCACATGTCGAATCCGCTTGATGTACTAAGAAATGTATCAAGACTACTGTCAGGAACAGGGCAATGCCTTATGCGTATTCCGGTAACACGGTCGCTTGCCTGGCGGACCTTTCGTGAGAACTGGGTGCAGCTCGATCCCCCGCGACATTTTTTTATTCACTCTCCCAAAAGTATCCGTCACCTGATTGAAAAGACAGACTTTAATTTGAAAAAGAAAGTTTACGATTCCACGGCCTTCCAGTTTTGGGGTAGCATCCAGTATGAAAATGATATTCCAATGCAGGATGAGAGATCATATGCCGAAAATCCGGAAGAATCGATTTTTAGCCGGCAGGATATCCGGATGTTCGCTAAAAGGGCCAAAACGTTAAATCAGCAGCAACAAGGCGATCAGGCTGTCTTTATTTTAGAAAAAGAGAATTAATTAAATAAGAGTAGTATGAAAATTGCTATATTAAAAATGTCGTTGTCCATTGAGGCTTTTCACCTGAACTGAATTCTGTTTAATTTCCTTTATTTTAAATGTTTGGCGAAGTCAGCCATTGCGATGATGTGAGATGATACAACGTATAAATATCGAGACGATACCATGCCCCTTAAAACGGAATTTAAATCACTTGTTCGTGAACGTGAGTTCAATATTAATCCTTCATTTTTTTCCCCGTTTTTGCGTTATCTGTTGCCGCAATATAGCCCCTATTACCGGGATAACGACAGGCTGAAATGTATTTTTATTCATATCCCTAAAACGGCTGGAACAAGCTTTTTTAATGCGGTATTTGGAAAGCAAAAGGGACACAAGGGGCATATCCCGGCTGTCAGGTTTAAAGTGTATGATGAGGAAAAATTCCGTAATTATTACAAGGTCTCCATCGTCCGCAACCCGTGGGATCGTATTCACTCGGCATTTATCTATTTGCGAAAAAGAATTGGCAAAACGGATCAGGAAGCAGGTATTTGGGCCGGGGAATACCTCAGCGATAAAAGTTTTTCTGAATTTGTGCTGGCATTGAAAGACCGGACTTATCGGAGGGCTGTGTTACGATATGTTCATTTCATTCCCCAATTTAAGTGGGTTACCCTTCCGGACGACCGAAAACGGCACGTTTGTGATCAATTGATCAAATTTGAGCAACTGACCGAAGGTATCAAAAAAGTGGAAGGGGATTTAGATAAAAAAATAGAAATGCCTCATTATTATAACAGCAACAAACAGCACTATACTGATGTTTATGATGATCGAATGAAAAATATAGTTGCGGCTATTTATCATAAAGATATAGAAATGTTCAACTATCAATTTGGTTGAAGGAAGTTGTTACAGCATAATTAACTGTCCTTTGATGATTTTGCGCTTTGAAGAGCAGAAAAAAATGACCTTTCCTCGTACCAAATGAGTGAAGGCATTTCAAATAGGTGGAAATAGCTGCATACGTTTAAAGCATACTTTTGAATGTACAACAACAAATTAATTTACCCGGGGCGTTGAGTTCATCATGGGTACATGCCCTAAATACCGACTAACAGAACTGATACAGTGAAATTACAACAAAAAATTGTCTTTTTTTTAGCGCTTGTTTGTCTGCTGGGGACAGTTACTAATTATATCTATTTAAGTCCCCTTCTGACGCTGCTGTTGCCGTTGTGTATTTTTGTTGTAAATAAAAAACAGCTGCCACAGCCGATTTTTTGGCTCTATGTATTTGCAGCCATGTTTTTGCTTAGCACGCTCATTTACGACTGGCATTCCTTTTTTGTTTTTAGTTATTATAGGCGGGACGGGAATTTTATTATTTCTTATGCTCCCCTTCTCATATTGCCACTCTTCTCGCTTGAGGTGAATTTAAAAAAGTATATCCGGTATTTTTATTTATTTACAATATTTCTTTATACCGTATTATTTCTGTATCATTTTTTGGTCCCAAATAGCTTTATGAATATTCACGGGCTGGTTTTTAAGGGGCTTTTTCATGCCCATAATGCGGCCGGCGGCTTTTTTGCGGTGGTAGCCTCTCTGGGAGTGGCCTATTTCTACAACAGGCGCAACAAAAAAGAATTACTCTTTTTTGTAATAATATTCATTGTCATGGTAGATACGCATTCAAGGGGAGCTGTTTTGGGGTTTTCGCTTGCCCTGGTCGCCTGGTATTGCAGCATCACCAAGCGGTATAAATTACTCATTGGTGCTGTTTCTATCCCTATCTTATTGACCGTTGTTTGCCTTTTATTTGGTTATCCCTATTTTAAAAGCGTTATCAGCACACAGAGTCGGGTAGAAAAAAATGTCGGCAGTGGTATATCGTCTAAGAACGCCAACGTTTTTATCCGTGTTTTTTATACTTTCCCTCGCGCCTGGTATCTCTTTTTGCATTCTCCGATAGTGGGGACGGGCGTGGGTTCGTACGATGACCGCCCTTTGAAACTCAAAAAAGTGATGCCGTTGGTATCATATAATGCTCAGCCAAATAAATCACATACCAATCGTACAGCACATCATTCTTATTTAAACATTCTGGCTGAACAAGGCATCATGGGCCTGGGCGTTTTCCTGGTATTTTGGGTCTCTTTGTACTGGTACCTGATGCAAATTCGCGGCGATCCGATCATGAGAGATTTTTTGCTCCTGGCATACTT
>DASQZL010000252.1:0-2034 GCA_035638715.1 Balneolaceae bacterium | reverse complement strand
ACCGTGGTGGCTTAAATTGATTTACTTTGTGGGAAAACCATTTATGCGCTCACCAGCGAAAGGGGCAGAGACTCCGCTTTACCTGGCTGCTTCGGAAGAAGTTAAATACATTACAGGAAAATATTTTAAAGACAAAAAAGTCATTTCAGCTGATCCCAAGGGCTTCAAAGATGAACTTACAGAAAAATTATGGGAGGAGAGTAAATCGCTGACTGGCCTGCAAACAACATTTTAAAGGGAGTGATTCCTGAAATTTTCCGGCGCAGATAAGCAAAGCGTGCGATTGAATTTCAGATTTCTTAAAGTTCTTGCCTTCCCAGGGCTACCAATTTTTCTTTACTCCACTGCAAAATACTTCGTTTGGACCATTGCTCTTCCTTAAGCGGGACAGCATATTTTAAATCATCCTTAAAATTGTTTGTAAGCTCATCCGCCAAATTTTTATCAAGGCAAACAAGATTGATTTCATCATCTTTAAGCATTGAACGATGATTAAAATTAGCTGATCCTATACAACTGACTATACCGTCAACAATGATTTTTTTGGTGTGATACATGGTTTTTTGGTAATACCAAAGCTTAACGCCTCCATTCAGGAGCTTTTCAAATGTCTCCTCGCCGGCCAATTTTGCCAATCGCTCATCGCTGTATTTACCAGGCATCAAAATTTGTACATCCACGCCGCGCTCAACCGCTTCGATAAGCAGACTGCTCATAATATCATTGGGATTAAAATAAGCGGTCCCAATTAAAATACTTTCCCGGGCCATTTTAATTAATGTTTGGTAGAGCATCACAATGTCGCTCCATCGTACAGAAGCGGAGGTCCGCACCGTTTGAACAGGCATGGCATTCCCACTGGTAGGATTTTCCACACCATCTTCCCAGGTAGGTTCCATGGGCAAAAAGCCTTCGGTTTCAATCCAGTTTTCCATGAATGCAGCTTGCAGTCCTTTCACTGCCTCACCCTGTATCCGAAAATGGGTATCCCGAAATTCTGATGGATTGCGGGCATCCCCCTCCCACTCTTTAGCTATTCCCACGCCACCGGTAAAACCTGTTTTGGCATCACAAATCAATACTTTACGGTGGCTGCGATTATCCGATTTCCAAACCTTCCATTGTGAAATCGGGCGGAACCACCGCAGTTTAACCCCACTATCTATCATCAGATCAGCCAGCTCTGCAGGCATAAATGCCGCCCCGTAACTGTCCAGTATTACCCGCACATCAAGTCCCTCGTCCGCTTTCTGAGCCAGTGCCTGGGCAAAGTTCTCAGCTACTTCACCTGTCCAGTAAACAAAAGTAAGAAAATCGATACGATGCTCTGCATTCCGGATTGCCTCAAGCATAGCCGGAAATATTTCATCCCCGTTAATCAATACATCTACGCTGTTGCCCTCCGAAAATGGTATCCCCAGCGTATTTTCTAAAACATATCTATATTGATTCACATTTTTCATTTATATCCACAGTCTTTTACGGTTTAATAACTCGAAAACGCACTATCCTATGATTTTTTGCCGAGATGTCCCTGGAAAATTCCCCGATTATTATATGTTATTTATTCAAAAACATAAAATTAACTAAGGATACCCACTGTTCCATTTTATATAATGCAACTTTTTCATCAAATTGGCACGAAATGATATAATTTTAAAAAGGAATCGCCAAAAGCTTTTTAAATAAAACCGATAGTTGTTTTTTTCCTTAGCGGCGCCCGAAGATCAATGATACTAAAAATATGACGATAAAAATGTAAAAAAGTATTTTTGCAATTTCAGCAGCTCCGCTGGCAATACCACCAAACCCAAAAATGGCGGCTACTATTGCAATTATTAAGAATATGACACTCCATCGTAACATAAAAATTTTCCTCTGAATGGTTTATCTATTAGGGGTTTCTTGAATTCATTAACATTAAAACACCAATTATCATGATGGCTCCCGTAATAATAATCGGCCAGATACTTGGACTGTGGTGCGCTACCTGGACCCCTGCTATACTAACGCGTCCCGAATTATGCATATAAT
>DASQZL010000251.1:0-16694 GCA_035638715.1 Balneolaceae bacterium | reverse complement strand
ACTCGGGCTGATAACCTATTTTACAGCCGGGCCCAAAGAGTCGCGGGCATGGACTGTTCGCAAGGGTAGCAAAGCGCCCGAGGCGGCCGGTGTTATCCATTCAGATTTTGAACGGGGATTTATCCGTGCGGAGACCGTCAGTTATGAAAAATATGCCGAATTGGGATCAGAAAAGGCTGTCCGTGAAGCGGGAGAGATGCGCGTTGAAGGCAAAGACTATGTTGTGCAGGACGGGGATGTGATTCTATTTCGCTTTAATGTATAAGAATCCGAATGAGGTTATCTGTAAATTTTCGCATTACTGGTTAATTGGGATACTTTTTTTGGATTTCCGATTTCTTCCAAAAATTAACAGATTTTGAGGTGCTGTAAAAATCTGTACGTATTATTCCAGTTAACCTGTGCTACTTTTTAGAAATATTTAATATCCTCTCTTCAGCTTAAATTTCGTTGAATCTGCCGGCACCAAATTCGGTTTAATATTATCGTGTACAACCCAGGCTCCCGGGTATTTTTTCTTTAAAAGCCTGTTTAGGCGTGAAGCTTGTTTATAAACCTCAAAATTGCCTACACGTACTTTATAATAAGGCTGTCTGAAAAGCACATAGGCTTGAGGAACGTACTGACTCATAGCTTTGTCTGCCCAAAAACGAAATTTTTTGGCTACAGAATCAGCCCTGCTCATATCACGTGTTGAAAGGATCTGGATGCGATAACCATTTTTGGGATTTCCAATATTAGGGCCATTGGCTTTTTGTTTTAGGGCCTCTGGCACATTATTCTTTTGGGATGCATAAACGTCGCTAAGTTGGCTCCGATTTGCTGCCAATAAACGAGCAAATGCCTTGCTACCAGTATTTGATGAAGCAAGGGCATTCGTTTTTCCTGTTGATTTATTATTGTTGGCTGATTTTCTGGCTGTACCGCAGCCGTAGAGTATCATACTGGCAGTTATGAAAATCAAAGCCAGTCGATACGCTAATTTTCGTTTCTTTCTCGTAAAGCTTAAAAACCGATAGGATGCCATGTCGTTTTGGTTTCTTGAAATTTGGTGATGAGATAAGGGTCTTCTTCGCTGTCACCCCAGTTATCTGTTGCATCATAGACCACACGTTTTACATTTATTGCAGCATTCTCATCAATCTTTTTCCGGTATTTGTCATTGATTTTGGAGTCTGTAAAAAAGAATGCATTCACATTTTTATGTGAGCTCATATGATCAATCAGCTCATCCCGATAGCCGGTTAAGATATTGACCACGCCTCCGGGCACGTCTGAGGAGTGAAGCACCTCGGCAAAACTCACCGCACAAAGCGGATATTTTTCTGAGGCCAGTACAACGCAGGTATTACCACCGACAATGAGGGGCGCAATGACGGAAACTAATCCCAGCAGTGGACTTTCTTCAGGCGCCAGGGCCGTCACTACGCCCATTGGTTCCGGCATCGAAAAATTAAAATGATCGCTGGCTACCGGGTTGATACTGCCGAAAACCTGCTGATATTTATCGGCCCAGCCGGCATAATAGATCATCCGATCAATCGCCATTTCCGTTTCTTTTTGAGCGGTTTGATGATGCATACCCATGGTTTTGAGCTCATCGATGAACTGTGCTTTTCGGCCTTCCAGCATTTCAGCAATACGATAGAGAATTTGTCCGCGATTATAAGCCGTTCGGCCCGCCCAGCCGGTTTGTGCATCCCGTGCCGCGACAACAGCCATTCGCAGGTCCTTGCGCGAGCACTGGCATGCATTGGCCAGCACTCCATCATTTTTGTCGTACACCTTGTAATACCGGCCGGATTCCGTACGCGGAAAATTGCCGCCAATGTAGGTCTTATAGGTTTTCAAAACGTTAATGCGATCAGGCATAATCAGTAGCCGATTAAAAATTATTAATTCAAAATTGATTTCTGTTTATGCGGGAATTCCGCCCCGCTTTATAAAGACGAATAAATGTGGTTTATGGATTAATTTTCTAATTCAACGTACGGCTTCAACCCGTGCAGTCCACCTTCGCGGCCGATTCCGCTTTCTTTATAGCCGCCAAAGGGTGAAGTCGGGTCAAATTTATTGTACGTATTCGACCAAACGACGCCATTGCGAATTTTTTGACCTGTGTTAAAGATTTTTGAACCTTTGTCCGTCCATACGCCGCCGGCCAGTCCGTAGGGCGTATTATTCGCTTTTTCAATGCCTTCATCTGCTGTACGGAAAGTCTGAATGGTAAGCACCGGACCAAAAATTTCTTCCTGCACGATTCGGTTCGATTGCCCGACGTTGGTAAATAATGTTGGCTTGCAAAAATAGCCATTTTCCGGCAATAAACACGAACTCTGGTAAATGTCGGCGCCCTCATTGACACCAATTTCCAGGTATCTGTTGATTTTATCATACTGCTGCTTCGAATTAATAGCGCCTACATCCGTATTTTTATCCAGCGGATCACCCACAATAAGCGTCTCCATGCGATCGCGCAGCTTCAGAATCAGGGGATCAGCGATGCTCTCCTGAACCAGCAACCGGGAACCGGCGCAGCACACGTGGCCCTGGTTGAAGAAAATCGCATTGATGATACCTTCCACCGCCTGATCGAGCGGGGCGTCTTCAAAAATGATATTTGGCCCTTTGCCGCCGAGCTCAAGCGTATATTTTTTGCCCGTTCCGGCCAGTGATTTCATAATCGTTTTGCCAACTTCAGTTGAACCGGTGAAGGCAATTTTATCAATATCGGGGTGATTGACGATGGCTGCGCCCGTTTCACCGGCGCCGTTTACGATATTGACAACGCCGTTTGGCAAGCCGGCATCGCGACAAAGTTCTGCAAATTTCATGGCTGTGAGAGACGTCGTCTCAGCCGGCTTCAGGACCACAGTATTGCCCGTCGCCAGGGCCGGGGCTATCTTCCAGGCCAGCATCAGCAGTGGAAAATTCCACGGAATAATTTGTCCGGCTACACCCAGCGATTCCACGTTACGATTGGGAAAGGCGTAATTGAGTTTATCGGCCCAGCCGGCATAATAGAAAAAGTGCGCTGCCGCCAGCGGAATATCCACATCACGTGATTCGCGTATGGGCTTGCCGCCGTCCATCGATTCGATGATGGCAAATTCGCGGGCCCGTTCCTGTATCAGCCGGGCCAGCCGGAATACATATTTGCCTCGCTCCCGATCCGATATTTTCGACCAGGTTTCTTCATAAGCTTTACGGGCAGCTTTCACCGCCCGGTCTACATCATTTTGATCCGCTTCGGCAACAGATGCCAGCGTTTCTTCATTCGCCGGGTTGATCGAATCAAAATAGGTCCCGCTTTCCGGTTCAACAAACTCGCCACCAATGAACAGCTCATACTGATCTTTTAATTCAATCGAGTCGGCACTTTGCGGTGCCTCAGCATACTGCCAGACTGAGTCAAAATCCAGTTTTGAAGTGGGCGAGCTTGGTTTATAGACTTGTTTTTTTGTGTCTGCAGCAGGTTTATCACTCATAATGATCGTATTCTACTCGAATTTAACTACGCTTTAAGAGGATAAATAAATGCATTTAATTTTTCTTACAGAGAGCCGCTGTAGAAGATAAAGAGAATTATGTCCATTTATTTTACGTTCACATAAAGTTTTAAGCGCCTCGGTACAAATTTATCCTACATCCAAAAATATTAAAAAAACTGCTCATTAGAAATGAAACAATCAATCTTGCCGGTAAAAGGATTCACAACTTTATCTTTTGATCCACTTCCATAACTCACGGTAACCGGCACTTTTGCCATAGCTGAGAATTCCCACCCGGTAAATTTTGGCGCCGATATACAAGCTTGCCAGCACGCTCAAAATCATTAGAATGATAGATAGGGCGATTTGCCAGCCCGGTACCTGCGTAATGGGGATGCGGGCGATCATCAAAACGGGGCTGAAAAATGGAATAATAGACGTAATCACGGCAAAACCTGAATCCGGGGCGCTGGCCACGCGGCTGAGCATGATGATGGATAAAATTACGGGAATCATAACCGGCAGCATCATTTGCTGCGTATCGCTGCTGGAATCTACAGCCGAACCGACGGCCGCCAGGATTGAGCCATATAAAAAGAATCCCAGTATGAAAAAAGCAATAAAATAAATGCCAACTTTAAGGCCAACAATTGCAGGAAGTTGATGAATTACTGCAGCTGTCTGCGGACTGACAAAATTGGTAAGTACCGGACCTGAAAAAATGAGCGCGACAGCGCCAACAACCACCCAGATGATAAATTGTGTAACACCCAGGGCTCCGATACCCAAAATTTTTCCCAGCAGTAGTTCAGTGGGTTTGGCTGAGGAGATCACCACTTCGTAAATACGGTTCGTTTTTTCTTCAATTACACTGCGCATTACATACCCGCCGTAGCCCAGGATTGCAAGGTAAATGATAAATGCCATCACATAACCGATAGCAAAAAGAAATAGCGTATTTGAGGCCTGTTCCTCGCCCGAAGCGGTTAATTTACGGGTAATGAGGGCAGGTTTATTTTTTAAAATGGATAATATTTGATCTGAAGCCCCGGCTTGTTTCAGGCGTGTCTGCCGAACGGCCGTTTGAAGATCATTTTGTACTTTGCTTACAAATGAAATGCCACCATCACCATTGTAAATCATTTGAAAAGCTTTGGCATGCCGGATATCTTTTGGAGTAATTACGATATATCCATCTATCTTTTTATTTTTAACTTCCCGGCGAAGTTGCGCTACGGGCGTCGAGCCGGCATTGATATAACGCTTTGCATTCATTTTGGTCATTTTCGGGGCAACCGCATGGGTTTGATCCTTAATAGCTACTTTAAAGGTCTTGCCCGACTTCATTTGTTGCAGAATGATGGGGATTGCAATCATTGCAACAATGCCGACCGGCACTAAAAGCGTAATGATAATGAAAGCTTTTTTGCGAATCCTCGTCAGATATTCGCGTTGGATGATAATCAGAAGTTTTTGCAGGTCAATCATGATTACTTAAGCTCTTGCATATTGATATTATCTTCGCCAACCGTAGAAATGAATATTTCCTGCAGCGAAGGGGTAACTCGTTCGAATTTATGGACGGCAACATTTTGCATCGCTTTTTCTAAAATTTGTTGGGTCTGCTGGCCATCCAGCACTCTAATCTCAGCAAAATTTGTTGACCGGTTGTTGATACGAACGTTTGATAGGGTGTTGAGAAACCCGGGATTACCTTCGAATTCAATAAGGACCGTATTTTTGCCAAACGATTGTTTGATTTCCCGTAAGTTGCCACTCAGTACTTTTTTCCCGCGGTTAAACAGGCAGATTTCATCGCACATTTGTTCCACCTGTTCCATACGGTGTGTTGAAAACAGAATCGTGTTGCCTTGATCTCGCAATTCCAGGACAACCTGCTTCAACAGTTCACTGTTAATGGGGTCGAGCCCGCTGAAGGGTTCATCAAATATATAAATTTCCGGATCGTGAATGATGGTCGCAATGAATTGAATCTTTTGTGACATCCCTTTTGAAAGTTCGCCCAAATCCTTGTTGAGCCAATCCCGGGCATCAAAACGGTCGAGCCAATACCGCATGGATTTATCAGCTTTATGATGGGTAACACCCTTGAGCCGGGCAAGGTAAATAAGCTGCTCGCCAACCTTCATATTTTTATATAGTCCACGTTCTTCCGGCATATAGCCAATCGAGCGCTGTGTTTGGGGACTTGGGGACTGCCCAATGATATCAATTGTTCCCGCATCCTGGATCAGGATGTTATTGATCATTCGTATAGCCGTCGTCTTACCGGCGCCGTTCGGTCCAAGCAGGCCGAAAATACGTCCGCTGGTGACTTCAAAGCTAACCTCGTCAACCGCCTTTGTATCACCAAAGGATTTGGTAACCCCATTAAATGTAATAACCGACATGAATTTTTAATTGATGATTTTGTGATTTATTGATTGAATGAATTGTTGATTGATTGAATTGAAGAATGGTCGATTTCAGGAATTCTGTATAATATTTTTTAGAGTGCTTTGAAAAACCCAAAATGTCACACTGAATCTTTAGTCCCCAACTTGTTTCAGCAATTCTTCAGAATCTATCATTTGGACAACTCTTCCAAACATAGGATGACATAAATGGTGGCAATGCATCCTTTTAAATATTTACGTTAAAATTTGTATTCCTGTTAAACGAATATCAAGAAAGGAAGTTGCAGATCGTTTTTAATATTTATTTGCACTTTATTCCAGGTTCCATTTTATACGATATTCCTCATCATTAATTCATAGTTGAGGACAATCTATTTTTATACCTCGGGTTCCCCATCCGATTCAGCCTGTATTTCATCCAATTTATTCATGGCTCGTTCTTGTAAATTGTCAAACAATTCTTTACCAATATCGCCGGCGGTATATTTTAAGTGCAGCCAAATAATATAGGTTCCCATCACATCTTCATAGCAGTAGTGTTCGATATCATCCAGCCTGCCTTCATTGAACATGGCCAGTACCTGGTTGCCTTTGCCCGTTTGTTTGACCGGAATACCGATCAGCTGTCCCAAATGTCCCAGTTTGGGCCACGAGCTGGCCCCATAATTACTAAATTCATCTTTCAAATCAATATTTTGATCGCTGTAGCGATAACTGATATCGTAATGACTGAGCCGTCGCGGCATTTGCAGGCCATGCTTCATTGAGCGATAGGTGATAACCGGCAAATCAAAACCACGGCCGTTGTGATGAATCAGTCCGAAGTCTTTGTAAGTGTTAAGTGAATCGAAAATCGCTTCCAGGCCCTCAACTTCATCCGTACCGTTCCAGGAAGATTTTTGCTTGGGGATGCCATTGTTTTCAATCCATAGTCCCACCCAGGAGACCATTTGATGATACATGGGCGGCAGGAATCCCGATTTGTTTCTGGCTAATTCTTCGCTGGCTATTTCCAGTGCATCTTCATCGCTGGCATTGGGCATTTGCAGAACTTGGCGGATGAAATCAAAGTCCGGAATGGTTTCAATATCGAAAACAAAAAACATAATTAGGTAGTTAATTCACCGGCTATGTCGGTTTGAATATAATTTTTAAGTTCATCGTCGGAGGAACATGTTGCAAGAATATACATGATTTTTGTGATGGTTGCTTCAGTGGTCATATCACCCGCGCTAATTGCCCCCAGTTTGGCTGCCGCCCGCCCGCTTTCATATTTTGTCAGGTCAACGGCATCATAGGGGGCTTGCGAGGTGAAAACGAGTTTGACGCCGGAATCAATACTTTTTTCAAAGAAATTGAGGAGCCCCTCTTCACCTGATAGCGGAAAATTGCCACTCCCAAATGTTTCAATAACCATTACACGAATACCCGAAAAATCAAGATATTGCAACGTTTTCGGTCTCATTCCCGGATAAATTTTAAGCAAAAAAATATCACTGTCAAATGAAAAAGAAATATCAAGCGGTTTGTTACTGGTTTTTCGTATATACATATTATTAAGCTCGATTTCCAATCCTATTTCGGCGAGTGGCGGGTAGTTCGGGGAGGCAAAGGCATCGAAATCGCCAATGCTCATTTTGGTACTGCGGTTGCCCCGATAAATGAAATCATTAAAGCAAATACCTACCTCGGGCAGGGGCAGGGTGGCCATCTCAACCGCATTGACAAAATTCCGCCGCGCATCGCTGCGAATACTGGCCATCGGAACCTGGCTGCCGGTTAAAATGACCGGCTTGGAAAGATTTTGAAGTCCATAGGAAAGGGCTGAGGCCGTATAGGCCATGGTATCCGTACCGTGGAGAATCACAAAGCCATCGTAGGCTGTGTAGTAATCGCCTATACACTGTATAAGTTGTGTCCACTGGCGGGGACCGACATCGGAACTGTCTTTGAAAAATGGGCATATCATTTCAATATGGGCCACTTCAGAGAGTTCGGGAATTTTTTCATAAATAGCCTTGCTTGCAGCCGTGACGTCGAGGTGCGATTCACCCCGGTCTGTGATTCCCATTCCTATCGTCCCGCCCGTCTGGATTAAGAGAATTTTTTTCATTTATTAATGATTTTGGTTCAGAATATTTACAATTTTCTTCTTACAAGTCAGTTTTATTTTTAAGCAATATGCGTTTTGGTTGCGAATTTTTAAAATAATTCAATATTGCAAAAAGATGTTATATATCATTAGAGATATTTCGATATGAGATGATTTTTTTTCGCAAAACATTGGCTTTAGTTCAAATTTTTCTATTAATTAAGAGAAGCGCAAAAACTACGGGGATAAAAAATTTTTTGTTTAGGAGTGAAGTGTTTTTCATTCGCACCATCTTAGATATAGATAATGTATTAATAAATAAAAATCTTCTCAGTTAGGAGGTCTACTATGAATAGTTATCGACCAGAGCGAATTCGAAACGTCGTTTTATTGGGTCATTCCGGCTCCGGAAAAACAACGCTCGCCGAAACCATGTTGTATGAAGCCGGGACGCTTCGGCGAAGGGGATCTGTTTTGGAAAAGACTACCGCTTCTGATTATCATGAAATTGAGCAGGAAAAGGGAAAATCGGTGTTTTCATCTTTTCTGAATCTCGACTGGCGGGGCAATAAAATCAATCTTATCGATACGCCGGGCACAGGTGATTATATCGGTGAAGTGGTTGGGGCGCTGCGCGTTGCCGATACGGCTCTTTTTGTAATTAATGCTGAAAATGGCGTTGAAGTTCAGACGGAAGCGCTCTGGAAATATACCGAAAAATACCGCATTCCCTCCCTGCTTATTGTCAACAAACCGGATGCGGGTCAGGCTGATTTTCAAAAATGTGTTGATATGGCTACAGAACGGTTTGGCCGGGGCGTTACGGTTGTGCAATATCCTTTTAGTGAGGGGAGCGATTTTCACGCCATCATTGATGTCCTTAAAATGACGATGTACGAGTTTCCCGAAGGCGGGGGTAAACCGGATAAACTGCCCATCCCCGAATCTCAGCGGGCACAAGCAGAAATATTGCATAATGAACTCGTAGAATCGGTGGCTGAAAACGATGAACTGCTCCTTGATTTATATCTTGAACAGGGCGAGTTGACGGAAAGTCAAATGCGCGATGGGTTGCAGGAAGCGCTGTTGAAACGGGAATTGTTTCCCGTTTTTTGCAATTGCGCGGAACGAAATATGGGTACCGGCCGGGTGATGGGATTTTTGGGTAATGTGGCGCCGAACCCAATGGAAGCGAATCCGCCCAAAGAGGTGGAGGGAGATGAGTGGCCATTAGAGGAAAATGGTAATCCTGTCATGTTTATGTTTAAAAATAGTGCAGAGTCTCATGTTGGTGATCTTTTGTATTTTAAGGTTTATGGGGGGGCCGTAGAACCCGGCATGGATTTAATTAACAGCAGGACGGGAAATTCGGTCCGGCTTTCAAGTCTGTATTTGACGAATGGTAAAAAAAGATCAGAACTTACTTCTGTTCATACAGGCGATATCGGTGCGGCTGTAAAATTACGGGATACGGGCGTGAATGATACACTTCACGGAACGGAAAGTGAGGTTACACTCGAGCCGATTCATTTTCCATCACCGGTAATCCGTACTGCCGTAAAGTTGAATAGAGAGGGAAACGAAGATCGGCTCAGCCGGGCACTGCACCAGCTTCAACGCGAGGATTTATCGATGCAGGTTGAACACAGTCATGAGTTGCGTCAACTTATTATTCATGGACAGGGAGAAGAGCATCTTGATGTTATTAAACATGAGCTCGAGGATCGTTTTGATCTTGACGTCGAATTTATTACTCCACGAATTCCATACCGCGAGACCATCACAAAGTCTGCCAATGCGCACTACCGACACAAAAAACAGTCGGGTGGTGCCGGACAGTTTGCAGAGATAGATATGCTGCTGGAACCTTTCAAAGAAAATATGCCGGAGCATAGCAACTTAAAGGTACGCGATGAGCAGGAGATAGAACTCGAATGGGGCGGAAAATTAGTTTTTAGAAATTGTATTGTAGGCGGCGTTATTGATAATCGTTTTATGCCGGCCATTCTAAAGGGTATCATGGAAAAAATGAAAGCGGGACCGTTGAGCAACTGCCGGGTGCGGGATCTGCGGGTTTCCATTTATGATGGTTCTACTCATCCGGTAGACTCCAATGACGCTGCATTCAGAATTGCGGCTTTAATGGCTTTTAAACAGGGATTTATGGAAGCAGCTCCTCAGTTGATGGAACCCGTTTATGATATTATCGTTACTGTTCCGGCGCGGTATATGGGAGACGTAATGAGTGATATAAGTGTGCGCCGCGGACAAATTCAGGGGGTGGATGCCGAAGGATCAATCCAGGAAATAAAAGCCGAGGTGCCGCTGGAGGAACTCGATCATTATGCAACACATTTAAAATCCATGACGCAGGGCAGTGCCCGGTATAGCCGGGAATTTTCGCACTATGCTGCGGTCCCGAGAGAAATCCAGCAGCGCATTATTAAAGAAACAGCCCGCCTTGAAGAAGCAGGATGAGCCAGCGTATCAATGCTTAACAGGTGTCTTTGTTGTGTCTTGTTTGGCCTTTGGTTTTGACTCAGATTGTTGTTTTAGATACTTTAAGTACCGCCTGGGAAGTTTAAACGGAGGGTTTTTGGAAATTGGGGGGAGTCGCCGTTTCATTTTTTCTTTGGGACGCTGAGGACGCTTTTTGGGCGTCCAAACAAATCCTTTGAGTCTTTTTTTGGCAGTCTTTTTGGTATCGGGAAGATAATTACCTGAATTCTTACCAAGCGATTTTAATTTTATTAATTTGCCATTCTCGAAATAGATTTTAGTCACAGGAGCTTGTAATTCTATCATCCCGTCGGGCTTTCCATTTTTTGAGGTATAACGCAGCAGGTGACTATGATGGCCCACACGTATGAGACTAAGCTGCCCATTTTTAAATGTAGCCCGGAGCGTATCTCCCTTAATTTGATTTAACCGATCAATGGAGGTATCCTGTTGCACGGTAAAGGGATTTGGATAAGAGATGAGCCGCTTTATATCGCCATTCTGCAATTTTACCCGGATGTACGGTCCGGTGAGCTGAATATGCTTATGCCATGCTTTTGCATTTGACTTGATCTCAAAAGTGTGCGTTTTGCTCTCGTATTTGGCTGTGTCAGATACAGCAGAAAAATCGGTCGACCAGATTCGCACATTTTTATAGGCCTTGACCGTCGTGGTGGTATCCGTTTTAGTGCGATGTTGAATTGATAAAATTTTAGCGGCATGGATATGAGTGGTATCAGGCCTTGAGGTTTGCTTTTGGGATGTATCAGGTTTGGAGGAATATTTTTTTGCCGTATCAGGCGGGGCGGAAGGATTAGAATTAGCTGTGACATTTTGGAGTGAATCTTGTCTTTTTAAAATCATCGTATCGGCAGGAGTGGGGCCGGTCGAATCGGCACGGGATTTAGTCGTGTCTTTGGAAGATTTTCTGATATTCTCGAGCCAGGCATGGCCTTTTACCAGCCGACGGCCTGAAGAATCAGACTGCAGATAATCACCCTCAAGGCGGCTGTTATTGGCTGGGTCTTTGGCATATACGTCACCATGAAGTTCATAATAGCCTCTGCGACGATTGCTATATAACGTATCGCCTTCAATATATCTCAAGGAGTCGCGCATCTGAACATTGCCGCGAAATATTGCGCTATCGGGTTTTCGAAAATAAAAGCCCGTGTTGGCAGTGAGAACTCCTTTGGGGTCCTTAAGCCGTATTTTATGCAAAAAATGGGCTACTTTGTTTTTGAAGCGATAATTAACGCTTTGGCTAAAAAGCGTGGTGCTGTCCGACTGAATGATAACCTGCCCGCGCAGTTTGCTGAAGTCAATATTTGTATAATAGGTGAGCGTGTCGGCCCAGATATATTGTTTCGGAGTATCGATTTCAATATTTCCAAAGGCCTTCACTTTTTTTTGACCGGTAAATTTGTAGGCGCTGTCTGCGTACATGTCCATTTTTTTTGTTTTGAGGTGGACATTTCCCAGGATTTTTTGAATCGGCTTGCCGTTTATTTTTCCGCCGACAATGCTGTCAGCATGGATGATCTGAACTCTGTTATTATCGCTTTTGCCGGATTTATTCTGGGCCTGTAATGTAAAGGGGACCGCTAAACTACTTGAGATGAGCAAACATACAGCAAAACAGAACCGGGATGATGTGATGGCCAATTTGGTAATGATCACAGCGTAACGCGCCCCGACGGTTTTTTAATTTTATAGCTGCTTAAATCGCTGGTTCCGGTAAATCCGGTGCCGGCAATACTATCGGTTGGGGTAGTAATGATGACAAACCGGGGCGTTGATATTTTATTGCTGCCCTGATTCCAGTCTAAATACTCAGATTGTAAATGCCTGCCATCTCGCGTCCGCACGCGAACATCGCCGAAGAGTTCGAACTCGGATGTCTTGGAATGATATATGGCGCTATCTGAATGGACCCATGTTTTTATCGCATTCGTAGAATCGTAGATCTGGATAGCAACAGGGCCGCTGATACGAGTTTCCTTCTTTTTTTTGGTATTATATGTCGCTGCATACTTACCATGAAGCTGAATTTTCCGTTGCCCGTTTTCGATAAGGTTCATGGTTAGATTCCAGCTGTCCGTCGTTGAAGTTAGCGAATCCTTAAGCGCTTGATTGACCTTTTGCCTGTTTTTCTGGCTGAGCTCACCACAGGCCGAAAAGAATACTAAAATCAACGGCACAAAAAAGAATGTCCACCTAAAATATTTTTTATAATGTTCCAAAATATCGATCACCTGCATCTCCTAAGCCCGGTACAATAAAAGCATCGTCGTTTAGTTTTTCGTCAATTGCTGCAGTAATGATGTCTACATCCGGATGTTTGTGTTCAAGCCGCTGCAGACCTTCCGGTGCTGAAATTAACGATATAAACCGCAAATGTTGTGCATTTTGTTTTTTTAGAAAAGACAGGGCATCATCAGCACTGCCTCCGGTAGCCAGCATGGGGTCCACGACCAGTACGATAGCATCTTCAATTCCATTTGGAATATTAGAATAATAATCTACAGGCTCATGGGTTTCTTCATCGCGGTACATGCCCAGATGGCCAACTCGTGCATTCGGAATGAATTGCAGGATAGCATCGGACAGGCTGAGTCCGGCCCGCATGATCGGGATAACAAATATTTCCTGGTCGATATCATAGCCAGTCGTTGTACAGATCGGGGTTTCCACTTCAAAAGATCGCAATGGCAGTTCCTTAAGCGCGTGATAAGCCAGCATAATTGCGATGCGCTTCAGGGCGGATCGAAAATCAGCGGTGGGCGTTTGGATATCCCGCAAAATTGTTAAATCACGCGAGATAACCGGATGTTCTATCAGTGTCACATGCTCAAATGATTGCATAATTCTTGAATAAAAAGCTATATTTAATTTTTTAACATTTACTCATCACACATTATAGCATGAGTAAAAATTCAATTTTTTTTATAAATTTACTCTTAAAGATCATAAGAAAAATTAAGGGTAAAATCTATTCGCCCCCATCTCCTTAAGGCCAGAGCGAAAATTAAAAAAGATTTCGAATTTTTAAGAATGTAAAATAGTTAAAGCTTTGTAAGCATTAATTAAAACGAACGTATTATTAAATAAAAATTAACGCATGCGAATGGTTTTTTTTAGCGTATATCGTTCCGTCGAAAAGCGAGAAGGTATCCGTTTGTCGACAGCTATAATTCGCAAAATAAATATTTTTAATAATGATAAAAGTGATTAAATTAATTTTTTAAAGAGTGTTTATAATGCGTATTTCTTCAAGTATATTATATATAAAGACGCTAAATGAATAAGATCAAGAAAGGTGAATTATTATGACTAAGGCTGATATGGTTGATATTATTTCTTCCTCAACCGGACTTACAAAAGTTGAGACAGAAGCAGTGGTAAATGGATTTATGGAAACCGTGATTGATGCGATGAAACGAGGCGACCACATTGAACTCCGGGGATTCGGCACATTTAAAGTAGTGAAACGAGCGCCCCGCGTAGCACGGAATCCCAAGACCAATGAGGAGATTCAAGTACCGGAACAGTTCGTTCCTGTTCTTAAAATGTCGAAAGATTTTAAAGAAGCGGTGAACGAGAATCTGATGGAAGATGAAGAGTCTTAATTACGCGTTTATGTTTTGCCAATGATGCTTAAAAAAGAAGTCTATAGCGTTAACAATATTAAGAAATATTATCAATAATTCGCTGGCTATTCAAAGTAATAGGCGCAGGAAGTATTGGGTGATTTAGATCGTAAGTTGGTTAAAGAAGCTTTTTATTAATTATTTAATCAACACTGTCAGTCTAAAAAACACTGTCAGTCTAAAAAAATCAATTATCCTTTTTAAACATACCAAACTCACGGCACCTAAACGAAAAACGTATTAAGTCATCTCCCCAAACAGGAGTTTAAGCAACGTTTTTAAGCGTACTTTCCGAAAGCTGGCGTATTATTTTTGATTTTATCATTAATTGATGAATTCGCATTCTGACGGACCGCAGAACCTCATTCAAACTCTTTAAATCAGTCAGTGAATATTGAAAATATGAAATCAGGGTGATTGCAGAAATGTATTTGTGATCGGCATTCCCGTCAATTTCGATATGCCAGCGGGTCATACTTTCTTCCTCGGCCAGCAGGTCATTTGCTTTTTTGCTGAGATTATTCATCCAGTTTCGTGCGTCTTTCAACGGCTCCGGGTGCGAGGATTCGGAGAGCATCATCTGTATTTTTTCCTGATCAAAGATCCAGCTCAATTCAATATCTATTTTAGGGGATACGGTAACACTTTCAAGATTACCCTCTTGAAGCATCGGATGTTCTCCCAGACCGTTAAGCTGTTGAGCAAGAACAGTTTCACGAAAGCGGTCCCAATCAAAATTTATTGATATCTTGTCTATAAAATTATTCTTATCGTTAACATTTATGACGATTTCGAGTCCTTTGGCGTTAATTCTGTCATCATCCCATGTTCTAAAAGTTTTTAAATCTATATCCTTTTTCGTAAGCTCACTTTTAATTTTATTCACAAATGAGTTAAAAATCGGGTACTTCATAAGCAATAGTCATTAATAATTTAATAATAATATAAATATGCCCTTTTATTAAAATATGAATAATTATTATACGCTAATATATTTAAATTTTGAATTAAAAGAAAATATTTCTGAGGGGGAATTTGAGTTTGCTATAAGTCCGCATAAAAATGTTCTGGAATGTTATATCATGACGGAGGATGGCATGAAGCGTCTTATATTTAGTGCGGATCCCAGTGAGACCGCGTTATTCCTGGACGAATATCGCCCGCCGAAAAAGCGCAATGTGTTCGATTTTTTTGAACAACTGGAAGGCCGGGAAATTCAGTCTGTTTCTTTGGCTGAGTATGACCGTCTCTTATCCATCCGTTTTGATGCTAATTCAAGGTTACTATTTAGGCTATTTGGCAATCATCCGAACGTGTTGCTTGTAGAGGAAGATATGGTGGTAGATGCATTCAAAAATCCCGAAAAAAACAAAGGTGAGCCGGCCCCTCAGCCACAAAATCCTCGTTTTGCTGATGAAATTTCGAGTGATATGAAGCCCAAAAATCAGATAACCCGCTTAAATCCTTTATTGCCGCGTAACTTACTGCCTCCGCTGATTGCGCAGCACGAAGTGGAAAAGATGAACGCACGGGAAGTAAAATCCTTCACCCAAAAAATTACGGATGCCTTACTAAACAACCCACACCCACGCGTGCTTAAAAGGGGTGATTTTTGCCTTTGGTCTGAAAAAATCCTGGATTTACCGACCGAAAAATCCTTTGATTCAGTGAATGAAGGCATCCGGTTTACCTATCGCAATGCCGTGCATTTGCGTCGCCTGCAAAATAAAAAAGAACGCCTGGCAGAGTTTTTGTCCCGTTCGGCGCGGAAAAAGCAGGCAGAATATGAACAATTGCAGCAGGCGGACAAGAGCCTGGATCGGGCTGACCGGTATGAGCAATATGGCAATTTGTTAATGGCCAATGCTCATGAATCTGTTCAACCGGGACAGGAGACCATAGAAGTAGATAATTTTTACGAGAATAATGAACCCATTGAAATTGCTTTACAAGAAGGGCTGACCATTGCAGAGAATGCCGGGCGTTACTACGAAAAGGCAAAATCTTCGCGAACTTCGTACGAGAAAGCACGTCAGCGACTGCCGAAGGTGGAAAAAGAGGTCGAAGATATAGAGTATTTACAGGAAGAACTTAAGGAAATTGACCGTTTGCCGGAGCTTGAAAAATGGATCAAAAATAACGAAAATAAACTCGAGAAATATGGATACGGTACCGAAGATGAAGGGCAGGCCAAATCTCCATTCCGAAAATTTAAAGTGGGCAAGTATGAGCTTTGGATCGGCAAAAATGCCAAGAGTAATGACCAGCTTACGCGGAGAGCTCATAAAGAAGATATCTGGCTGCATGCAAGAGGCGTCAGTGGTTCACATGCCGTCATTCGTATGGGAAATGAAAGATCATATCCGCCTAAAAAAGTGATATTGCAGGCCGCTGCGCATGCAGCTTATTATTCAAAGGCCCGGGGCATGAAATCGGCACCGGTGATGTATACAAAGCGGAAGTATGTTTATAAGCCTTCGGGTAGCGAGCCGGGCACAGTCGCTCTTAAGCGTGAAAAGGTCGTGATGGTACCGCCCATGAAACC
>DASQZL010000250.1:0-5943 GCA_035638715.1 Balneolaceae bacterium | reverse complement strand
CTCTTGGTATTTTTTGCACTTTTTGATCCAACAGAATTAGATTGGATGTATACTCTATCGCCAAAAGTTTGTTAAAGTGAAGCCAATAAAAAGCAAAGAATTCAGGAAATGACTGTTAAACTAAATAATAAATAGGCGATTGGCCGTCAGAATAATTATTTTCTCCCCCTTCAAAATTAATTGAGTAAGAAAAAATACATGCTTCAAAAACGTACACACACTTGTGGTGATCTAACAAAGAAAGATGCGGGTAAACAGGTAACATTAAATGGCTGGGTGGCCGTCCGTCGGGATCTCGGTGGTGTTATTTTTATTGAATTGCGCGATCGATACGGCATCACGCAGGTTGTTTTTGATGAATCCAACAAAAAACTGCATGAACAAGCTGAACAATTACGCACTGAATATGTGATTGGAGTGAAAGGGAAAGTGCGTGAGCGAACACCGGATAATATAAACCCGGAAATGGAAACCGGGGATATCGAAGTGGTGGCTGAGAAGCTGGTTATTTATTCGGAAGCCGAAACAACTCCATTTGAAATTAAAGACGAGCTTGAAACCAATGAAGATTTGCGGCTCGAATATCGGTACCTCGATCTGCGCCGTCATGCGATGCAGGAAAATTTGATGTTGCGGTCGGATTTCAACCAAGCGGTGCGTAATTATTTCTACGAGCAGGATTTTGCCGAAATTGAGACGCCGTTTTTAATGAAAAGTACACCCGAGGGCGCCCGCGACTACCTGGTGCCCAGCCGCGTAAATGAGGGCAAATTTTTTGCCCTGCCGCAAAGTCCGCAGACGTACAAACAGTTGTTGATGGTC
Organism: Balneolaceae bacterium; assembly: GCA_035638715.1. Lineage (GTDB taxonomy): Bacteria > Bacteroidota > Rhodothermia > Balneolales > Balneolaceae > SMO-BIN1. The sequence goes on along the minus strand of DASQZL010000250.1, from coordinate 5,121 downwards.
TCGGGCTTCGACCGGTATTTCCAGATTGTCAAGTGTTTTCGGGATGAAGATCTGCGTGCCGACCGCCAGCCGGAATTTACGCAGATTGATATGGAAATGTCTTTCGTAGATGAGGAAGATGTGCAGGAAACAACGGAAGGGCTCATGAAAAAAGTTTTAAGCGCGACCAAAGGCATTCAGGTTGATACACCATTTCCGCGAATGAGCTACGGGGAAGCGATGAAAACCTACGGGACAGATAAGCCGGATACGCGCTTCGGGCTGCCAATTGTCAACTTTTCCGAAATCGTCGAAGATTCGGAATTCCGGATCTTTTCCAAAACCGTGCAGAATGGAGGGGCCGTTTTGGGTATAAAAGTTGACGGGCAGGGCAATATGGGCCGCGGGGCACTTGACCGTCTGACGGAACGTGTACAGAATCAAACCGGGGCCGGCGGACTTATTTATATCAAGCTAAATGAAAAGGACGGTGTCAAATGCAGTGTCGGAAAATTTTTGACGGAAGAAACCGTGAAAGCAATGATTGCAAAGGCGGAAGCTCAAAATGGAGATTTGGTGCTCATCCTGGCTGGTCCAACTCCGGACGTTTACGAACAAATGGGCACGCTGCGGCTGATGATGGGCAAAGAGCATGATCTGATCGACGAGTCGCAATTTAATTTCTTATGGGTCACCGATTTTCCATTGGTCGAATGGGATGCTGAAGAGCACCGCTACCAGGTATTACATCACCCGTTTACCGCCCCCAAACCATCGGATGTCGAGAAGCTTGATTCCGAGCCGGCGGAAGTTCGCTCCCGCGCCTACGACCTGGTGCTCAACGGTTATGAAATTGGAGGTGGTTCTATCCGGATCAATGAACAACAGTTGCAGCGTAAAATGTTCGATCTTCTGGGAATTAGTAAAAAAGAAGCACAAAAAAGATTTGGTTTTTTGCTCGAAGCTTTTAAATATGGAGTTCCGCCCCATGGGGGTATAGCCCTCGGTGTTGATCGTATTGTCATGATTTTGGCCGGGGGCTCGAGTTTGCGGGATGTTATTGCTTTCCCAAAAAATCAAAGGGCCCAAAATACTATGGATGGGAGCCCTGCTGAAGTTGATCAACATCAACTGGATGAACTGCATATAAAGTTGAAGAAATGAATAAAAATTCCGGATTAGCTTTTAGCAGTTACACTTATAAAGATTGCTATTAGAGTCCGTTATTTGTTGAAGATTGTATGTTGAGAATCTTTATCTTGGTTCAGCCAGCTTAGCAACTAACTGCAGACAACGCATAACCACTAACAAAGAACAGAAAAAAGAGAGGGAAAAATCGTGAAAACTTTAGGACTTGATGGTTGCCTTTCCGGCTGGATTGCGATCAGCGTGGATGAGAATGGAGCCGGTTACTGGCTGCTGGAATCAGATGAAGAGTTTAAACAGGCGGTAGAAGAATACGATCGTATTTTTATTAATGTACCCATCGGCCTGGAAGATGATTCACACGTGCGAAGGTGCGATCAGTTGCTGCGCAAGCGCCTGGGGCCTGATTATCGGGAAAGCGTCGTTAATCCACCGATTCGTCCCGCACTGCATGCGCCCACTTATGGAGAAGCCTCCATGGTGAGCTATGAAGCGACCAACAAAAAAATTTCTATCAAAGCCTGGAATATTGCGCCCAATATCCAATTGGTCGATGATCTGCTTCAGAAGCATCAAAGTTTCCGGGATAAAATTTTTGAGAGTCATCCTGAGCTGCTTTTTCAGATTCTGAATGGCGGTACGTCGATCCTGCAGAAAAAGGCCACCAAAAAGGGAATACGTCACCGCCTTGGACTTCTCAAAGACGAAAGCAAATATGCCGATGATTTTTTTCGTGATATCAAAGAGGAATATCGCCGCAACCAAGTTGATGAAGATGATATATTAGACGCTATGGTACTGGCGGTATTTGCCCGCTATTCCACCAATGAAAAGAAGAAAATCAAGACCATTCCCGATGACCCGCCCAGCGATTCAACCGGACTGCCGATGGCCATTCATTATATTTAAAAAAACAGTTATTCTTAATTATTTTAACGATGCGACCGGTGCGTCATAAGCACCTAACGTCCGTTTTTATGCATTGTCATTCCAAATTTCCCGGTGCTGTACGCCTCCCTGATAAACCCGGTTCATCCCGTTAAAGGCGGCTATGCGGTAGGCCTCGCTGAGGGTGGGATAATTCATGACGTGGCGGATGAAATAACGAACGTCTCCCTCAAACGCCAGTACCGACTGACCCAGGTGAATCAGGTTGGATGCCTCATCACCCACAATGTGTACGCCCAGTAATTGAAACGTTTCAGTATCAAAAACCAGTTTAAGCAGTCCGTTTTGCTGGTTTAACATATCCGCCTTGGCGATATCTTTGAAAAAAGCCCGCCCCACAGTCACTTTATAGCCGTTGTTTTTTGCTTCCCTTTCAGTGAGTCCAATTCGGGAGATTTCGGGAATAGAATAAATACCGTACGGAATCTGTTGGGCGCTTTCCTGGGCCGGTATGCCAAACATATTGCAGGCCGCATGCCTTCCCTGACTAAATGAGGCAGAGACGAGTCTTGGAAATCCGATGACATCTCCGGCTGCGTAGATATTCTCAACCGATGTTTGATAACAGTCATCTGTGATGATAAAGCCATTTTCATCGGTTTTAACCTGAACATTTTCAAGCTCAAGATTTTCCGTATTGGGTTGTCGTCCACCCAGGCTTAATACGTGCTCGGTTTCGACGACCTGCTTACGATCGGCGTCTTTTTTATCCTTAAAATGGACTTCCGTATAGCTGCGAAAAGCATTAAACTTTATTTTATCAATATCGATGTCGTTGTGAATCCGGATACTATCGGAAATAATATCAAAAAAATGTTGTTTGATTTCATTATCTAAAAAAGGGAGATGATCTTCTTTTTTATTGAGCACGTACACGCGGGTTCCCAGGGCCGCAAAAATTGTTGCATATTCCATTGTATGAACGCCGTTCCCTATAATGGCCAGCCGGCGTGGAATGTGGGTCAGGTTCAGGATAGATTCATAATTAAGTATTTCGGTATCCTCAATGGGGAAAGAGTCCGGTGGGGCGGGCCGGCTGCCCGTGCAAATGAGAAGATAATCGGCAGTGTATGTTTTAACGCTGCCCGTTTCAGATTTGACCTTTACCGTATGGTTGTTAACCAAGTGCCCAAAACCGCGAGCTATATCCACCTTGTTTTTCTTAATATCGTTTTTAACTTTACGATTTTCATGCTCCAGTATATCATCTTTATACTGAAGTAAATCCTTCATACGATAGTGTTCGTATGGCTTTGCATCCGTTTCGTCATGAAACTGATTGTTAAAAGCCAATATGGTCTTGGTGGCTTCGCGGAAGGCTTTGCTTGGAATCGTGCCGGTGTTAATCCATGTGCCCCCGAGATTCGATTCATTCGGTTCAACAATCAAGGCCTTTTTATCAAATTTTGAACTTTGCATCGCACATGAAAAGCCGGCGGGACCACTTCCCAGGATAATAATATCATAATCTCTTGACATAGTAATAATAATTCAAAAGTTAGAATGAACGTTTTTAGTTTATTGATCAGGACTGTTGATATTTAACTTGTCCTTCATTGGTTGCTACTTCGAAAACTCATGCGGCAGGTGACATCCGTGATCCTTTTGAGGGATCATGCACAATAAACGGTGAACAGTTATTATCAATTTGGAATTTCCGGAAACAGTGTTAGTTATTCACAATTTTTAAAACGATTCAATTTAAAAATATAAAAGATTATCCTTTAATTCCTATTTTATTAATAAATTAAATAGAAAAATGAATTATTAATTTTGGAACGAAACTAAGTAAATATTTGATTAATAAACGTATTAGCAGGGTAAACGAAATGTTAATTTTCATAAATATTAATGGAGTAACAAAATGAGTTATAAACTACCAAAACTTCCGTACGATTACGATGCACTTGAACCTCACATCGATGAACGTACGATGAAAATTCATCATACAAAGCACCATCAGGGTTATACTGATAAAGTAAATAAGGCGTTGGAAGGAACAAAATTTGCTGATATGCCTATTGATGAAGTATTGGGCCAGATTAATAATGTGCCTGAAGATATCCGCCAGGATGTAATTAATAACGGCGGTGGCTTTGCGAATCATAAATTATTCTGGACGATACTTTCGCCGCAAGGTGGTGGCAAGCCCACCGGATCGCTTGCTGATGCAATAGATGATGAGTTGGGTGGATTCAAATCCTTTAAACAAGAATTCAAAAGCACGGCAACGGGTCAATTTGGCTCAGGCTGGGGATGGCTGTGTGTAAAAGATGACAGCAGTTTGACGATTGTTTCCACGGCCAATCAGAATAGCCCCTATATGAATGGTTTGACACCGATTTTGGGGCTTGACGTTTGGGAGCACGCTTATTACCTCAACTATCAAAACAGACGCGGCGAGTACGCCGATGCATTCTGGAACATCGTAAACTGGGATCAGGTAAACGATTATTACGAGGATGCTGTATAAATCTTAACAGACGGAATGATAATGAAGGCATTCTATACCAGGGTGCCTTCATTTTTCGTTTATAAATATTATATTAAAGTAATATTGAAAGCTTAAATAAAAGGATAACGTTATGCAATTTGGATTAGGAGTTGGTCCGGATGTAACCTGGATGCGTGAGGAATTAACGGATTTGGGAATTGAAGAGCTCAAAACGCCTGAAGACGTAGATCGGGCAATGGAAGAATATGACCAGGGAACAATGTTGATGGTCATCAATTCCGTTTGCGGCTGTGCTGCAGGCAACGCGCGACCCGGGGTTAAAATAGCCCTGGATGAAACGGATGATAAACCGGACCATTTGGTAACGGTTTTTGCCGGGCAGGATAAAGAAGCTACAGCCCGGGCACGTGAGTATTTCAGTGAATATCCGCCCTCTTCACCGGCATTCGCCTTTTTTAAAGACGGCGAAATAAAGGCTATGATTCCCCGCCACCGTATTGAAGGCCGCACCAAGAAGGAAGTGGCCGAAGACCTGACCATGGTTTTTGAGGCTTTTAACGGTGAAGAAGATTAATTTGACCATTTTTCGTGGG
>DASQZL010000249.1:0-10862 GCA_035638715.1 Balneolaceae bacterium | reverse complement strand
GCTTTATAAAACTAATCTAATTCAATTTCAACATTTATGACTATTAATGCACTATTATTGATGGGTGGCAGCGGACAGGGTGGAGGCAGTATATGGACCAGCCTGATTTTTATGGGCGCTATCTTTGTTATCTTTTACTGGTTTATTATTCGTCCGCAGAGTAAACGCCAAAAAGAACGAAAGGAGAAAGTGAATAATCTTAAAAAAGGTGACAAAATTGTCACCTCCGGCGGAATGATTGCGAATGTTACATCTGTTGAAGATGATACCGTGTTGGCTGAAATTGACAAAGGAGTAAAGGCCCGCTTTAACAAAAGTGCCATCACTGATGTCAACCCAAATAAAAATAATAACTAATTATTGCTCGCTATGTCAGGCGAAATAACATTTGACAGCATCGAATCAGCTATTGAAGAGGTAAAAAAAGGCCATATAATCATTGTCGCAGATGATAAAGACCGCGAAAATGAAGGTGATTTTTTAATGGCGGCTGAAAAAGTAACACCCGAGGCTGTCAACCTGATGGCTAAACACGGCCGCGGACTCATTTGTGCGCCAATCACGCGCCGCAAAGCCTATGACCTAAACCTCGATTACATGGTTAATTCCGGTGCCGACCCGGATGAAGCAGCGTTTACTGTATCGATTGATCATAAAGAATTGACGTCCACGGGCATATCAGCAGCGGATCGTGCTCATACCGTCCGCGAAATTATCAGCGATGATGCCAAACCCGGTGATTTTCGTCGCCCGGGACATATTTTCCCGCTTATCGGCGCCAAAGGAGGCGTGCTGCGACGTGCCGGCCATACTGAAGCAGCTATTGACCTTGCACGGCTGGCGGGACTGAAGCCGGCCGGGATTATTTGTGAAATAATGAAAGATAACGGTGAAATGGCCCGCCTGCCCGATTTGGTGGAAATTGCGGACGAATTCGATATGAAATTAATCAGTATTGAAGATCTTATTTCATATCGCATGAAACATGAGTCACTGGTACGAAAAATCGTAAAGGTCAATCTACCAACAATTTACGGCGATTTCACGCTTCACGCTTTCGAGGAACGGCTTACGGGCGATCACCACCTGGCGCTTGCGAAAGGCCACTGGAGTGAAGATGAACCGGTGCTTGTACGTGTGCATTCTTCTTGTGCAACCGGTGATATTTTTGGTTCAAAACGCTGCGATTGCGGGGAGCAGCTGCATCAGGCCCTGCTGAAAGTAGATGAAGAGGGCCAGGGAGTGGTATTGTATATGAACCAGGAAGGCCGCGGTATCGGGTTGATGAATAAACTGAAGGCCTACAAGCTACAGGAAGAAGGCATGGATACGGTTGAAGCCAATGAAGCACTCGGTTTTAAACCTGATCATCGGCGTTACGGCGTGGGGGCACAGATTCTGCGGGAACTTGGCATTCACAAAATGCGCCTGATGACCAACAACCCGGTGAAGCGCGTCGGCCTCAAAAGCTTTGGACTGGAAATGGTTGAACGCGTTCCGCTCGAAGTCGGTGCCTACCCTGAAAATGTGCGCTACCTGAAAACCAAACGCGACAAGATGGGCCATAAATTAACGATGGATGAGCTCGATCCTCATCATCCCGATTTTATCGAGAGCATTGTTAAGGAATAGCTGGTGAGTATTAGATTAGATGTTTTCAGACAGGAAGCAGTTTACTGAAACAGACAATGCCTTTATTGGATTGTTTTGCTACGCTAAAGCCTGCGCGTTCGAAAAGCTGATTGCTTTCTTCAATGGACCAAAACTGGAGTCCACCGAATTTGGCAGATTCCTGTAGCAGGCGGCCGTACCAGGTATTCGCTTTGAGCAGATGCATCATAAAAAAAGTCCCCTCTTTCCTGATCACGCGGCGACATTCAAATAGTACTTTAAGCGGGTCGCTTAGTTCATTAAGCGTGCCCCCCATCATTAGTCCGTCAAAAGTTGCTCCAAAAAAAGGCATGTACCGTGCATCAGCCTGTAACAGAAATAAATTCACCCGTTCGGCCTGCGCTTTGTGCCGGGCTTCCTGAAGCATTGGACGGGAAAAATCAAGCGCTACCACCTCACACCTGGCTTGTCTTTTCTTAACTTCTCGCCCATATAAAGCGGTAGAACAACCCACATCCAAATACGATGCGTCCAGCTTCGGATCCAGCCATTCAACAAGAAGATTTTTTTCTTTTTCAATGGGAAAATCTTGCCCGGATAGCAGCCTTAGTGATCGCTTGCGCCAGATATCTTCATAAATAGCTGCCGTTAGTTTCCAGTCATTGGAACGCTGCGCCCATGACAGGTTCGATGGTCCCTTGCCCCAAAAATCAATAATATTATCCGTAATGGCATATTCATCTCCTTTTTTTGAACAGACCGTACCGTTAAATGATTTTTGGAGGTTCGAGACGTCTTCGGAAATAGTTATCGAAGCCTCTTCATGTATGGGAGATCGCAGTTTCAAGGACATTTTGGGAACGCTAAATGATGAATTTAATGCTGTACTATAAACTCAATCCAATATTAACCATTCAAAATTAAAAATTTTATCACCTTGGATATTGAAGTAATAGATAATACGCACTATGAACCTGAAGGTTTCAGACCTAATCGCCCCGCTGTAAAACCAGTGATATTTGCGCTCCCTTTTGTACGCTCAGCATTTTTGCAGCATTTCCCTGATTGATAGCTACCTCAAGCATGCCCGAGCTGCCGATGTAGGCGACCGGCTCTCCTTCTGGTACGGCAGCGAACATATTTTCGATCGTATCTAAAATGGTATTTCCAACATAAATTTTAAGATCGTCTGAGCCTATCACATCCTCGATAAGTGACTGAGAAATATTCGTAATCAAATTGCCGAATTTATCGATATGAATTACCCAGCCTTCAATGCCGTCAGTATCGGCGATGGGAACGGCCCAGTGATAAGTCTGCAAATCTTCAACCGGGTCCCCCATTTGCGAGAGTTCTGTGCCATTGCATAAATGAGCCGCGGCAGGCGCAAATACATCGCGACCGTGAAAAGTATGCGAACGATCGGTGCGCCAATAAGATGGATTGGTCAATTCTACCGCTTTAAAGTCTCTTTCTTCGGTTAGAAGTGAAAAAATCCCGTTGTCAGGTCCAACAAAAAATTGATCCCCGATTTTAAGAGCGAGCGGCTTTCGACTGGTGCCTACGCCGGGATCAACGACGACCAGATGAACGGTGCCGGGAGGGAAAAGCATGGCAGAATTTTTGAGCACCCATGAGCCCGCCATGATATCCTGAGAGGGAATTTCATGAGAAATATCGACAAGACGGGCATTAGGCGTTTCGTGCAAAATCACGCCCTTCATTGCGCTTACGTAATAGTCCTGCAACCCAAAATCCGTGGTAAGTGTTATAATCTTACGCATAAGAATTTAACATCACCGGCATGACCAACATCAATATTTGTTCATCTTCAGATTCTTCGGACGGCTTTACGATGCCTGCCCGGTTTGGGGTTGAAAATTCAAAATTGACCTTTTCATCCTCCACATTGCCCAGCACATCCGACAGGTATTTTGCGTTGAATCCTATTTCAATCTTATCATTATCATAGTCGCAGGCGATGGTCTCTTTAGCCTCGCTGCTCATATCAATATCTTCGGCCCGGATGGTTAACTTATCTTTGTCAATTTGCAACCGAATCTGTCGCGTCGTTGAGCTGGAAAAAATAGCCACCCGATTGACCGTCGCCAGCATCTGATCTTTGTCAATTTGCATCAGTTTGTCATTTTCACGCGGAATGACCGACTCATAGTTGGGATACTGTTCATTAACCAGCCGGCTGATAACAATGGTATTGCCGCTTTTAAACTGTACATGATCATCCGTTATCATCATATCGCAATCTTCATCGTGCAGCGCTTTTTGCACCAGATTCAGCGCTTTTTCAGGGACGATAAATTGCAATTCTTCATCTGCAGTCAAATCAGATTTAATATATTTTACCAGACGATGGCCGTCGGTCGCTACGAATTTACTTTCATCGGGACCAATATCGAATAGTACGCCCATCATAGCCGGGCGCAAATCATCATCCGAGACAGCGAAAAGTGTTTTATCGATGGCTTTCAGAATGATGTCTTTCTGTGTTTCCAATTTATGGCCTTCGCCCAAGTCCGGCACTTCGGGAAATTCGTCGGGATCTTCGCCCACCAGTTTGTAGCTCCCTTTATCCGTACGAAAATTGACATTAAAATCATCATCCACTTCAAATGAGACCGGAATATCGGGAAGCTGACGAAGCGTTTCAATCAGGCGGCGTGCCGGAATTGCCACCGCTCCGTCCTCGTCAATGGATGCACTCATATATTCAATGATCGAAATCTCCAAATCGGTAGCGGTAAGGCGTAATTCGTCATCTTCACTTTCGAACAAAATCGTCTCGAGAATGGGCAGCGTGGCCTTATTCGGTACGGCTCCGGAAACAGCCGACAAGGCTTTCACCAGTTCACTGCTTGAGGCATTAAATTTCATACTCATAAATTATTTGCTGTCAATTTAATTTGAACTCTTAAAATACATAATTAATCACACTTATTTTAAAAAAACCTGATCCATAAAGCAATTAAAGAAAATGTTTTTAGTTATATCTTTTCAATATGTTTATCCGCATTCACGGTTATTTGATTATATTTTTAAGAAATTGATCTCCATTTTATTATTAATGATACTTTCAACCAGAATTTAGTTATACTGCATGTCGAAAAAACCATAGTGTAATCGTCATTAAGGATATTTTAGAATTGTCAGGTTTTTTCTATAAAATGTAATTGACAGCGTGATTGTCTGAAGTAAAATTACGGTCAATAAAAATTTGTCATCAAATACTATAATGAATATCCTTCTCATCGGTCCGACTGCCGTGGGCAAAACGAGTGTCTCTATTGAGCTGGCTCATCAGATCAATGCCGAAATCATTTCATCGGATTCCCGCCAGTGCTATAAATATATGAATATCGGTACCTCAACGCCCACCGAGAAAGAAAGGCAGGGGATTCCGCATTTCAATCTGTCTATTATTGATCCGGCGATCAAAGACAGCGCGGCCAAATTTCTGCGACGGGCGGAGCAATGGAAAAAAGAGATCAGCGGGCGTGGCCACCAGGTGTTATACGTGGGCGGGAGCACGCTGCACCAGCGGGTGATTATTCAGCCGTTTGATGACGTCCCGGATGCCAACGAAAATAATATCGACAAAATGGAGCGGCAAATAGCTGATGAGGGTATCGAGCCACTTTACCGGCGCCTGCAGGAAGTCGATCCGGCCTATGCCTCCCGGATGGACGGCATGAACACGCAGCGGATCATCCGTGCGCTGGATGTGTGGATGCAGACCGGCCGGCCGTTCAGCTCATTCCATTCCAATGAGCCCGTCACCCCGCCTGACGAGCTACTGGTAGTGGGACTGGAGCGCGATCGCCAGACACTTTATGATCGTATCAACCGGCGGGTTGACCGAATGTTCGAACAGGGATTTTTGGATGAGGTGCGTTCCATCCTTGACAGGGGATATTCGCTGGAGGATCCCGGGCTAAATACAGTGGGGTATAAAGAGGCGATTGCGTTTTTGAAAGATGAGCTTACGCGTGATGCCATGATTCGGGATATCAAAACGCAGACGCGCCGGTATGCCAAGCGTCAGCTGACGTATTTCCGGCGTTGGGATTTCGTGCACTGGCTGAAAGTTGACGGGCATTCACCCCAAAATATTGCCGGGAGGATAGATACGCTTCTCAATCGCGCTCTGCAATAGTCATTCAGCCGCTGGAATTACCTTAAACAATCACAAGCAATAATGCCATGCAGCCTGCCAGAAGCTATTACAGAATTGATGTTCCTTCAGGGGCAAAGTTAAATCAAGAAATGTAATGCGAACTTATAAAAAAATTTCGTTTAGCAGAGAAGCTAAATAAAAGCTAACTTTGAACGTTTAAAAACCATAATCTTCAGTAATTTTTCATGTATAAAGCAACCGTAAATGTAACGCTTCGCAAATCTATTTTAGACCCTCAGGGGAAAGCTACGCATCATGCATTGCAAAACCTGGGTCTGGATGAAATAGAAAATGTTCGCATCGGGAAACTCATAACGCTCGATATTAACGCAGATTCTCCCGATGAAGCCCAAAAAATTGCTGAAGATGCGTGCAGCCAGCTTTTGGCAAACGAAGTTATGGAAAATTTTAAAGTAGAAATTGATGAAGAATAAGACGTAGGGTTATGAAAGATTTACTTATTCATTCTCAATATCGGTCAAGCGAGCAGGAGGAAGAAGCCGCTCCCAAGGTCGAGGTTCTCACTAAAGAGAAAGAGGAGGAAGATGAAGATAAACCGTGGCGCGTTATGCTGTTCGATGATGATATTCATACCTTCGATGAGGTTATTCAACAGCTGATGAAGGCGCTAAACTGTAATGCCTCGCACGCGGAAGAGTTAACATTTAAAGTCCATAACGAAGGAAAAGCGAAAGTTTACGAAGGCACATTCGAAGATTGTTTCGAAGTCAACGGTGTGCTCAAGGAAATTCAACTTGTTACCGAAATAAAAGGATAAACTGTGGCTAAAAAATTTGGCGTTCTTGTATTTCCAGGCTCAAACTGCGACCATGATGCTTATCATGCACTCGCGCATATCATGGATGCAGAGACAACCTTTATCTGGCATAAGGAAACCGATCTTTCCGGTGTGGATTTTTTGATTATACCGGGCGGTTTTTCCTATGGCGATTACCTGCGGTCCGGGTCTATTGCCCGGTTTTCGCCCGTTATGAGTGAAGTAATCCGGTTTGCCCGCCAGGGTGGGCCTGTGCTGGGTATTTGTAATGGATTTCAGATACTGCTGGAGGCTGGATTGCTGCCCGGCGCGATGCTTCACAATAAAAATTTGCGGTTCGTCTGCAAACAAACGCACTTGAGGTGTGAAACGACCAATACACTTTTTACACGCAGACTCCGGGAAAAACAGGTTCTGCAATTGCCTGTTGCTCACGGAGAAGGTAAATATTTTGCGGATGACGAAACGCTGAAGAACCTCCAGGATAAGGACCAGGTCGTATTTAGATATTGCAGTGCGGAGGGAGCGTTAACGGAAGAAGCAAATTTTAATGGTTCAAGCAACCATATCGCCGGCATCTGCAATGAACAGCGCAACGTGCTGGGCATGATGCCGCATCCCGAGCGCGCTGTAGAGAAAAAACTTGGCTCTGAAGACGGTAAACTGATTTTTGAATCAATTCTTAGCGAATTAGCTGTTGCATAGTCCATGAATACTTCCGCGAGGTCACAAAAATTATACAGCCGCGGATTAAAGAAAATATACAGTAAACGTACCGTGGTTTCGGATGTGTCGATCAATGTCACTCAGGGTGATATTGTAGGCCTGCTGGGCCCCAATGGGGCTGGCAAGACCACCACGTTTAATATGTTTGTAGGGGATGTGAAGCCGAATGCCGGTGATATTTTTATGGATGATAAAAAGCTAACTGGTATGCCCATGTACCAGCGTGCGCGTATGGGCATCGGGTATTTGTCACAGGAAGCCAGTGTTTTTCGAAACCTCACCGTCCGGGAAAATCTTGAATCAATACTCGAGTTTTTTGATTATTCCCGCCGGGAAATTAATGAGAAAGTTGATCAGTTAATTGAAGAATTCGGTCTCCACAAAGTTGAAAACAGCAAGGCCTATAACCTGTCTGGCGGGGAGCGGCGACGCACCGAAATTGCCCGGGCGCTGGTGACCGATCCCAAATTTATGCTTCTTGATGAACCTTTTGCCGGCATCGATCCTATTGCCGTAGAGGATATTCAACATATTGTGGCCCAGCTTACCGAGAGAAATATCGGTATTTTTATCACGGATCATAATGTACATGAAACGCTGGCCATTGCCGACCGGGCCTACCTGATGTTTGAAGGAAAAATTTTAAAGGAAGGTTCGGCCGACAGCCTTGCAGATGATGAAGAGGCGCGCCGGCTTTATCTTGGTAATCAGTTCCGTCTGGATCGTTATGAATGAAAAGAAAATAAATTAAAATATAAAGATGCTTATAGTGCATCTTTACAACTAATGAATAATATTTATGGAAGAAATAACTGTTCAGGAATTGAAAAAGAAAATAGATGCAGGTGAAGATATTTTTTTGCTTGACGTTCGCGAACCCTTCGAACAATATCAATCTAAAATAGATTACGATAACTCTAAACTAATTTCGGTTGATGAACTGGCCGGTCGGCTCGACGAAATAAAAGATCACAAGAATGATGAGATCGTCTGTCTGTGCCGCAGCGGCAGTCGTAGTGCAAAAGCCACTTACTTATTGAATAAAAAAGGCTTTAAGAACGTCAAAAACCTGAAGGGCGGCATCAACCAGTGGGCCCGCGAAATTAATACCAGTCTGCCCGTGTATTAATAACGGGACAGATTAGTTTATCTATCTATACACTGGTGACCATTTTGAGCAATTCGGGAATAAGACTACTGAAGATCGCCCATTTTTTTACCGGTCTTCTTTGTGCCGGAAGTGTATGCTTAGCTGAATGCTAATTACTATAACACCGGCAAAAAACAGCATTAACGAAAATGAATTATTGCTGTTTACATGGCCGACCTTTAACAAAATATAGCCTATAAGCAGGTTAAAAAGCCCCCACATCACATTTACGGTCGAAGAGGATAGCCCTTTGCCCGGCGGATCGGCAAAGGGGGTGGGGAATTTATTACCTGAAATACCGTGAACAAAATGGGGAACTGTATTTGCCAGGAAAGCTCCGGCGAAAAAATCGGCGATATATAAATACCATTCCATGCGTTATCGTTATTTGGTAGGTTAATTATTTTTCAGTGACTGCCTCCATTCACCGGCACTCATAACATCAGCCTGGCGGGAAAAAATCTTGTTTATCAGCATGCGATGCACTTCTTCGTCCCGATCTGCGCAGCAATTGGAAAGCACCGTCAGCCGGTAATCTTTATCAGCTGCCTCCCGCACGGTTGAAAGTACGACGCCGCTTGTGGCAATGCCTGCAAGTACCAGGTGGTTGATCTGCTGCGAGCGGAGCACCACTTCCAGATCGCTGCCGGTAAAAGCACTTACGCGCCTCTTTTTCACCACAATATCCCCGGATTGCGGTGCTACTTCATCATAAACAGCTTGGGCTTCAATGGTGTCAAAGTTTCTGTCGCTGTTTTTAATTGGATCGAATGACTTATTATTCGGGCTGATTTCAGGATAGCCTTTTCGAAATCCCACGGTGATATATATAACCGGAATTTCGTGTTGATGCGCTTCTTTTATGGTTTGCCGCAGCGGGTTGATAAGTTTTTCTTTATCCTCAAGCATGCCCACTATGGCATTCTGAACGTCCATCACCAAAAGTGCTGTGTTATCTTTTTCCATAATGTATTTTATTTTGATTAAGCGATTTTTTAACTATGATTTTTTTCGGTTTGTTTATTTACAAACGCCTCGGTATGGGTTTGAGTTGTGAAGCGCAAGTACCAATAGGCCAGTGCGGTAGTCAATAATGCGGCAAATCCTCCAAAATAAAATGCAGCCTTTATGTTAAATAAATCAGACATGGCTCCAAAACCGACCGGTCCCAGTATTTGTCCGACTGACATTGCGGTAATGGATACGCCCGTAACAGCGCCCATGCCGAAATGACGACCGCGCTCAGTACGGATTGCCACGGTTGGCGCTCGTGAAAATGTACTGAAAATACCTTTAATAATGACCAATATAATAAGCCCGCTCAAAAGTCTGAGGGAAGGAAATACGAACATGGTTAAGCCGGCAAAGAGGCCGCCGATGCCAACCAGTTCGGGCCGGTAAGCCATTATCCGATCGGATAGCCAGCCAAAAGGATACTGCAACAGCAAGCCGGTCAGCATATAACAGGAAAGGATTAATCCCACCTGACTTTGAGACAAACTGGCAATGGTCACCGCATATATGGGAAAAAATGCATTAAAGCCGCGCCGGTAAAATCCCCGTCCAAACAGGTATGAAAGAATCCCTTTCATGTTGGGATCTTTAAAGACCGTTTTAAAAGATTTTTTTAACTGAAGAGCCTGTTTACCTTCTTCATCGACGGAGGGTGCTTCCGGAACCATCATTATAACCACAAGAAATGCTGCCACCGCTACCCCACCCATCACGTAAAAAGGGGAATTCTTTGAAACATGGTCCGTTAGAAAACCACCCGTAACCGGGCCAATAGCCGGGCCGGCGAACTGCACAAAATAAAAAAGGTTCATTACTCGTCCCTCTTTGCCTTCAGGTGTAATGTCCCCTATGTATGATTGGGCAATGGGCCTGACCATGACCGCGGCTAATCCCTGTAGAAACCAAATAATGGCAAGCATCCACAGGTGATGTACCCAAATATAGCCAAAAGATAGCATGGCATAGAAAAAGAGCCCGGCCGTCATGATATTTTTACGTCCGTATTGATCGGAGATGCGGCCGAAAAGCGGACTAAAAATGCCGCTTGCAAGTGCGTATCCGGCAAAAATACCACCGACCATTACACTGGACGCTCCCAGCTGTTTGGCAAGATTCGGCAAAATGGGAAGCAAAATACCGCGGCCCAGCATTACAGCCAGTCCGGCGAAAGCAAGACCGGCAAAAGTGGCACGGGGAATTCTCGATTCTGAATTTTGATACGTCGTGGGATGAGGCATTCAAATTTCCTGCTTACTAAATAATCGTTCAGCGACCATTTCGATTCCTGTTCATCAGCGCGCTAATTTTTCTAAAATATCAATGGCTTTATGCAGGGTCTCCTGCTCTGATTCTGTCGTCTTCTGCGCGATTGCTTCGGCCAGCCATGCCCG
>DASQZL010000248.1:0-20040 GCA_035638715.1 Balneolaceae bacterium | reverse complement strand
CAGTACATACTTACCGGCTATTTCCAAGGCCCCGCTTTTGCGTAAGGCTGCCGCTAATATATATAAACTGCCCAATGCCATTAAGGTGGTATTACCAAAGCTTTCAGCTGCCTGTCTAATATCAATAACGCCCCCAAGCGTAACAATGGCCAGGGCTGTAACTAAAATTATATCCGGGCTCCAGCGATCAATAACCAGCGCAACGAACGCAAGAATTAAAACTCCAAATATAAAAATCTGATCAAAACCCACGGTCTATAACCTTATCCTCATTTAGCGTAGTGAAAAACAATGACACTTAATATTTATAATTCCTATAGAGTTAATAGGAATTAATTTAAAACTATATTTCCTCTAAAACGGCTTCCCGCTCTATAATTTTGTTGAGAGTGTATTTTTTTAGGATTACCACGGTCTCATCCCTCACTTCTTTTATTGCTTTACGAATAACACACGACTGCTCATCATTGCATTCTTCGCATTTTTCATAATAATTTTCGCTCACACAGGGAAGCATAGATATAGCTCCATCGATAACACGATGGATATTCGCCAGATTTATTTCATCCGGATTTTTGCGTAGATAATAGCCTCCATTTCTCCCCTTTTTGCTGCTAATATAACCAGCGCTTTTCAATTCAAGCAAAATGGCTTCCTAAAATTTATGGGGAATATTTTCCTTCTCAGCTATTTCACCAATGGCTACCGGTTCATTTTGACCTTCCTTCGCTAATCGAACCATCGCATGAATAGCATATTTTGCTTTATTAGATAACATAAATGAAATTATAATCTATTCCTTCTCAAAAATCAATAAGAAGGAGACTATATTCATCCTAATAACTTGCGAAATTAATTTCAATAAAACTACTTAATAGTATTCACAGCCGTAGAATTGTATCTTGAGTATACAACCGCTACAAATGACAGACAACGGCACGTACATCTCGGAACCTTATTTGACCGGGATTATTTTATAAATCTGAGACGGGAACCTCAAAAATAATCAGTGAATTTGAGGAAAATAAAAAAATCCTGTCCAACCAGCCGTTACTTGCATGAAGATAGCTGCGATCTAATTTTACAGGAGGTGCGCTATTTCTTATCGTAAGCCATTTGGTACACCTTTCCATATTCGGCTGACCGCATCATGGCTATGCAGACTTTCTTTATGTACACAACGAATCACAAAATCCTTGATGCGTTCATCGGTATTAAATTCCTCATATAAAAGCCGGGCAGCGTCCTCGACAAATTTCTGATAAGCCGCATTCATTTCAGCAAATGCCTGTTCATCCTCTCTTTTTACCATCACCTGAGTCTCAGTCATTAGTGCCTTCCGGCAATGTTCGACCAGTTCCTCAATAAAAATCTCTTCATTTAATTCAATTTTGATGGTCGCAACACTACGCTGGCTGTGAGGAACAGCCGCAATGCCACGCTCCTCACGAGCATGTTCAGAAAGTTCGTAAGAACACGGGCAGGCACTGCTGTACTCGTAATCCAGGTGCATAAACATGCGAAATCTGCCATTGGAAGTAAGTGTACCCTCCAGCGCCGTCTGATAATATTGATATCCTTCAAGTCCGGAACGAAGACTTTCCTGTAAAATCGGATAATTAAAAGACAAGCGTACGTATGCCGACTCTACATCAAGCTCTTTTTTGTAACGTTCAAGGACTTCTTTCAGTTTCTCAAGATGGAACACATCGTCCTTGAAATCATAAAATGAGCGAATTATGCGACTCATGTTTATCCCTTTTTTCCCTGCATCAAGCCCCACATAGCCATCAACTGATGTTTCAAGCGTTAGAAGTTCACCGTCGGGACGCGGGTATTTAAGCGGTAGTCGGAAATTCGACGTTCCTACTTGTTGAATGGCTACATCGGCTCCCTCAATAAGAGAAGCGGGGCCATTCTGAAGATCAGGTAAACTTTCTTTATATTCGTCGGAAATTATGAAGGTAGGATCGTAATAGCGTTTCACAGTAGTTGATTCCATTCGTTAAAATTTCGAAATAACGGTTTTATTTCAGTTTCCAGTTCGTTTTACGCTTTTGAAAATCAAGCATTCCAAAATATTAATTTATATAAATTTATTAACGTTCCAAATGCCGGATCATTTTATTAACAGCAAAAACTAATTTTAGAAAAATTCAATTGATTCTAAAAAGAAACAACTATTTAGAAATTTCGATCGAATAGATATGGACAATAAACTGCTGAATTTCGTTCCGTTTCTTTAAGCTTCACCGCGTACAAAAATCCTGAATCGGAACTTGCTTCAGCTACGGGTTCTTCAAGTTCTTTAAAAAATGTTTTCACTAAATTTTCGGTTGATGGAATCATTCCCTCAAGGAAATCGACATCAAGATTAAGATTCTTGTGATCACATTTTTTAACTATCCGGTTATGAATTATTTGTTTTAGCTCAACCAAATCTATCACATAACCGGTTTCCTCGTCAGCGTCACCCGCCACCATAACTTCTACTTCGTAATTGTGACCGTGCCAATTTTCATGATTGCACTTCCCGTATGTTGCTTTATTCCATTTATCGGTCTTTTCAGGATTATGCAATCGGTGTGCTGCATTAAAATGAGCCTTTCTCTGCACTATAGTCATAGCCAAAATCTTTTATTTTGCCTATTAGAAACACCTGCCTGGCCGGTTAGGTTCCTCATCCCGGTCGGCGGATTATATTAAATTTTTAATTGAAAGTTGTGTTTGTAGTATAATGAAACTTCAATTCAATGGAACGTCCCTAAAGTCAACACATCTCATATAAAGCTCATTATGAGTCATTGCAAATTGTCATGATACCTTTGCAGACCTACGGAAGCCGTCCCTGCCACGGGCATCATTTCGAATATATCCTGGCGGAACGGCCGATGGTGACCGACTACTTCCGGTTTTTTAAAGCTTCTGTTATAATTATACCGAACTCATTAACAGAATATTAACAAAATGTGACGATCATATAGTAATTATTTTCTGCTTAAGCAGAACTAAAAAACCCTGAAGACACCTACAGTCTCCAGGGTTAGATAAAAATTTCATTAAATCAAAAGATTAACTCACCTCTTTCTTTTCACTGATGTTCTCCTCAGAATCGGAGCTATCCGATGAACTTTGCTGCTGTTCTTCCTGCTCCTTCGCCTTTTCTTCATCCTTGGAAGAATCGTCTTCTTTTACCTTATCGGAATGACCATTGACTTTATTTTTGGTTAGGCTTTGATCAAAAATATTATCCGGATATTTTCCTTCAGGATGATCGCCCAATAACTTCTTCAAGTCATTATGATCAAGCACTTCTTTTTCAAGCAAAGTTTGCGCCAATTCTTCAAGCTGATCTTTATGCTCCGATAAAAGTTCTTTAGTTCGTTCGTGATTCTTATCAATGATACCATTAACCGCCTTATCAATACGCTCGGCTGTTTGCTCGGAATACTTTTTATTGAATCCATAACTATTGTCAGGATTTTTCGAATCTTTCAACGATACGTAACCCAGTTCGTCGCTCATTCCATATTCCGCAACCATTGCAAAGGCCATGTTGGTTACACGCTCCAAATCATTCTGGGCACCCGTTGAAATACGGCCAAAGATAATTTCCTCAGCAACTCTTCCTCCCAGCAGAGCGCAAATTTTCTCGTTGAGTTCGTCGGTTGTCATCAGGAAACGATCTTCAAGTGGTGTTTGAAGGGTGAACCCGAGTGCGGCGAGCCCGCGGGGCACTATACTGACCTTTAAAACCGGATCCGTATATTTGAGATACCATCCCACAATAGCATGCCCGGCTTCATGATAAGCCACAATTTTACGCTCATGAGGACTGATAATCTTATTCTTCTTTTCCAATCCGGCAATGACGCGCTCAATAGAATCCTGGAAATCGACCATTTCTACCTGGTCTTTGCCCCTTCGTGCTGCTGTAAGCGCAGCCTCATTGCAAAGATTAGCCAATTCCGCACCAGCAAAACCAGGCGTTTGCGAAGCCAGTAATTTAAGATCAATATTATCGGACAGGATGATATCACGGGTGTGTACTTTCAATACTTCTACCCGACCATTAAGATCCGGCTTATCTATAACAATTTGACGATCAAACCTTCCGGGACGCAATAGTGCGGAGTCGAGTACGTCGGGACGGTTTGTTGCCGCCATGATAATGACGCCCTTGTTACTGTCAAAGCCGTCCATCTCATTAAGCAGCTGGTTCAGCGTATTCTCCCGCTCATCGTTCGAACCAACCATCATTCCCCTTCCACGGCTTTGGCCAATAGCATCTATCTCATCGATAAAGACGATGCACGGAGCCTGCTCTTTGGCTTGTTTAAATAAGTCGCGAACCCGGGCAGCACCAACACCGACGAACATTTCAACAAAATCAGAGCCGCTTAAACTGTAAAAAGGAACATCAGCTTCCCCAGCTGTCGCTTTAGCTAAAAGCGTTTTCCCTGTTCCCGGCGGGCCGACTAAAAGCACGCCTTTGGGAAGCTCACCTCCCAGTTTGGTGAATTTCTCCGGCGTTTTCAAGAATTGAACAATTTCTTCCACTTCCGATTTTGCTTCATCAAGGCCGGCTACGTCTTTAAATGAAACTTCATTCTCTTTTTGTTTATCGTAAAGTGAAGCTTTGTTTTTGCCGATATTTAAAACCTGTTGCCCCGGGTTCATTTTTCTGAATATAAATATCCAGAACGCAATAGCCAGTCCGATTGGTATTAACCACACGAGAATGCTACTGAACCAATCTGAACTTATTTGCACATCATAGGCAACATTATGCTTATCCAGGATGGGACGAATATCATCCCCCTTTAACATCGTAGTATTAAAATGTTTTGATGGCTCCGAGCCCGTTAATGACCATCCATTATTAGACTTATTTTGTTTCGCAATTCCTTTATTAATGGCCTTCTGGGAATACACTCCCGTAATATTTGTACCATTCTTGATGGTTATCTGTTTTATATAGCCCTGACGAACATAATTGAGAAACTTGCTGTACTTAATGTGGTTTCCGGAGCTTCCTCCCATGAAATACACATTTATTCCAAGCAGAGCCAATATAATTACTACGTAAATCCACCAATGAAATTTGGGCGAATTTTTTCCTTTTCCGTTTTGGCTTCCGGAATTCAAAGGATTACTATTTTTAGAATTCTTTCCGTTAGACATTGAATCAATAATTAGACACTTTTACATTTAACTTAATATAAGGGAAATATTTATTCTCTGCGTACCTTGTAAAAGTGTTTTATCCACTCTTTAGGTAAAAAGTATTACACTATAATTCTTAACGTGTGTAACACTACTTTTATTAGATATGCAATTCTTTAATTAATCTTCCTCAAACCGGATGAGATCTCCCTCGGCTGATTGCATGACAATACCCTGATCAGGCTCTGAGACCTTGCCAATGACATTAAAATCGGTCAATATTTCTGCAAAATCTTCTACCTGCTCTTCAGCTACAGTAAACAGGAGCTCCAAATCCTCTCCGCCATACAGCGCATATTTATCAACCTCTTCACTCATTTCATCAGCAACTGTTCGTGTTTCCAGCGCAATAGGCAGGGAAGCCTGGTATATTTGAACTCCAACATTTGAAGCTTCAGTTAGCTGTTTTAACTCGCTAATCAATCCTTTTGTGACATCAATCATTGAATGAGGCAAAAGGTCATGCTGATGAATTTGGTCAATAATATCTTTGCGGGCTGAAGGCAATAATTGTCGCTTAACAACATATTCATATTCTTCCAGGTCGGGTTGAAAAGCCTGTTGCTGATCTTTTTCTTCCTGCCAGAACTGCTTCTCCCGCATTAAAATACGAAGTCCGGCCGTGGCACCGCCCAAATCACCGCTGACGCAAATGGCATCACCTGCTTTAGCACCGCTGCGATATATAATGTCATTCTTCTCAACATAGCCGGTTATAGTTACTGTAATTCCCAAGGTCCCGTGCGATGCGGTCAAATCCCCTCCAACGATTTGCACATTATAATCACCACCCGCCGCATAAATACCCTTATAAATCTGCTGTAACATATTAACTGATAGCTTATTCGGCACAGCAAGATTGATCAAAGCCGTATCGGGATATCCATTCATCGCGTAAATATCACTTACCGCTGCTGACATTACTTTATAACCGAGATGATGAAGTGGAGTATACGTTAAATCGAAATCTACCCCTTCAGTAAATGTTTCTGAGGTGAGTAGTGAAAAGTTATCATCCGATAAATGCTCCGATACAGCAGCATCGTCCCCAATGCCTTTTACAACATGATCGTGGCTAACTGAACTCCCTTCAGTTAATTCTTTGATGAGCTCAGTGTGTCCTAATGATTGTATCGTGCGAAAGTCTTCTTTATTCATCGCAGGTGCATGGAAAATATGCATTAAAATCCCATGAACTAAACAGGAAATGAAAATTTACCTGTTTAGTTCATGAAAGCAGGAAAACAGGATAAGTAAAGCCCGCCTGTTACATCGAAGAAGATGAAGAGCCTCCTGAATTTTCAGGTTTTGACGAATAATTAATTCTAAGCGCCCCGGCATCCTGAAGTTGTTTTTGAATATCAATTAAAACTCCGGTATGCGTATTTTTATCCATACGTATTGATACAATAAGCTTCGGCTGTTGATTAAGCTTATTAGATTCAATTGAAGAAATGTCGTTCATATCAACAATAGCATTATCAATTTGGATCTGAGTCTTACCATATTTACCGGCACCCAACCTGCGCGGGCCGACATAAATATATGAAATCAGCCTTTTTTGCTCGATCTTCTCTATGTTTTTAGCTTTTGGATAGTTAATATGAACCTTAAGCTTAATCTTTTTAAGTACGGTAGTGACCATGAAAAAAATCAGCAGGATAAATACAATATCCGGCATGGCCGAGGTGGGAACCTCTTGTTTGGTTCCCGATGAACTTTTTTTAAAGTGTACAGACATGGCTAATCATTATTTTCAGGTTTAGCTATAGAAATTTGTTTGGGATAAAGTTTCTGGATTTTTTTCTGAGCAGCACTCCCGTCTGGTAGTGCATCATAATTTTTTCCAAAGCGAGCCTGCGAAGCAGCGTTGCGCAGCTCTTTATATGCCCCTACCACCTGGTCAAACATACTAATATAGGTATTATACATTGTTTGACGAGCAGTCTTTATAGACACCACTGCTTTTTTAGGAGAAACAGATAAATGAGGATTTTTTCCTTTATTATTAATAAAATTTTTCACCTTCTTTTTTATCTGGTTCATAGGCGTCGGTTTATTATTTATTAAAACCTGCCCCTGCGCATTCACCAAAATATCCATAAGATTTCTCTTTTTTATTTTGGGAGGCGACTGATTGGGTTTCGGCTTTGGTGGCAGTACCAACCCAATGCCTGTATCAACATTAATAGTTGTTACAAGCAGGAAAAATATGAGTAACAAAAAGGCAATATCAGCAAGTGAAGAACCAGGTATTTCTGCTGAATCGCGATCTCTTTTATCAATTAACATAATTGACTACCTACGACTCTTAAAATTTTAAAGGTTAAACGTACTCCTTGCCCCCGTTAACAGGATTGCTAAAGCCATAAGCGCTAACATTACAAACATGGTAATAATAGCAGCCTTGACCAAGGCATTGGAAATGAAGTACGATATGATGTAAACAATGATTGGGACAAAAATCATACCGATTTTCTTATAATTTTGCTCACCATTAAACATTCCCCGTATTCCAGCGACGATAATCGCCAGAATACCAATTGCCAGCAACCCACCGGCGATACATAATCCAATAATAGCAGACATAAAAATTAGATTTTAGAGTTAATAAAATGATTATTCACTTTCGGCGGGAGTCTCGTGGATAGTGATTGAATCACCGTGCTTCATTTCCACAATCGAATCTATAAGTACAATAGAAGCTTCCTCCATTTCTGCAATTAAGCGATCAATTTTGGAAACACAGTAATTATATCCAACCTGCAAAATAATACCAGATAACAAGCCGCCTGCCGTTGTAAGAAGTGCAACCTTAATACCACCGGCAACCAGCGAGGGAGAAATATCTCCAGCCTGCTGAATGGCATCAAAAGCCCGAATCATTCCAATAACGGTACCGAGGAATCCCAGCAGCGGGGCAATAGCAATAAATAGTGACAACCAGACCAAGCCCCGTTCCAGAAAACTCATTTCAATGGAACCATAGGCAGAAATGGCTTTCTCCGCAGCATCAACGCCTTCATCAATGCGCATTAAGCCAGCCTGAAAAACAGAAGCTACCGGACCGCGTGTTTCAGTACAAACTTCACGCGCTGCAGGCACGCCGCCATCTTGCAGTGCTTCCTGCACATCAACAATAAATTGCTGCGTGTTAATATCAGCCAGATTCAAGGTAATAATTCGTTCAAGAAATATAGCCAACCCGAGAATCAGTGCAACAAGCACTGGCCACATAAATGCGCCACCCTGGTTGAACTTTTGAACAAGAACATTGAAAAAATTTTGGTTAGCTCCTGATGCTTGTAACAATAAGAGCGAAATAGACGATATCATACGATTACTCCGATTAAATTAAGTTTTATTGTGAGGTCATTGAGTTTAATAAAATAATAGATCATTTTAAAATAAATGTCAAAATAACTGCACAAGAAAATTCTAATTTCTAAATACAAGTTATTTTAACGCTATAAAAATCGTAAAAATTAACATAAAATACTAATATTTGCCGCCAGCAATCTATATATCGGATTTTTGAGCCTGAAAACGGTTTAACCCCTTGGTCAAAAATTTCTGAAATTGTTGTTTTTTTGTGTATCCCTCTAACTTTACAAGAACTTTTTTTGTGTTAGGGTTAACAATAACATAGGTTGGCAGTGCGACCGTTCCGGTCAACCTGAACTGAATTTTTTGATTTCTTGAGCCATGTTTGCCTCCATCGGTATAAAGGCGAACCAGTTTCATTTTTCTAAAAAGTCTTTGCACCGAAGCCACAGGAAATACGTTCGCTTCCATGGCCCGACAATTCGTACAGGTATATCCTGTAAAATCGACAAAAATTGGCTCTTTGCTCTTGGCTGCCTGTTTCAGTGAAGCTTGATAATTTCGGGACCACTTTGATGTCTTCTTCAGAGCCGCACCATCATCACTTTTGTGATTCGGCCGGACGGTGGCTGAAACTCCGACATCAGATACTTTTTTGGGTGGCAACCATGCATCCACGGTGCCGAGTGATGAACCGAGCAGTCCGGGTATCAAATAAAAACTAAAAAATAAGAAGGGCAGCGCTAATAAAACCCTGCCTGCTCCGACAGCCGAGGGGATATTCTCAGGCTTAATAGTAAATATCCCCAATAAGTAAAACCCGGCAAGCAAAAAGATTGCAATCCACGCTGCAATTACAAACGTACGCGAAATAAATCCCCATTGCCAAACCAATGCTGCATTAGAAATAAATTTAAAAGCAGCTGCCAATTCAATAAATCCAAGCAGAACTTTTATGATGTTCATCCATCCGCCACTTTCGGGTAGTGATTTTACTAAACTCGGGAAAAAAGCAAACAACACAAATGGGCTCGAAAATGCAGCTGAAAAGCAAACCATCCCGATAATAGGGTAAAACCATGCACCACGGCTCGCAGCCGATAATAAGCCGCCTACAAACGGAACCGTACAGGAAAAAGATACTGCACTGATGGTCAATGCAATAAACAGAACACCAATAAATCCCGTCTTTTCATTACTTTTTTGGTTGAGCCAGTTTGTAAGCTGATATGGCAGCCGAATATTAAAGGCACCCAGGAGGCTTATGGCAAAGATAATTAACACTATTGCTATAAAGAGATTAACCCAGGGACTTGAAGCAAACTGGTCGGCTCCTGATGCTCCGACAACGAGGGTTAACAATATACCAATAATAGTGAATACTCCTATGATCGTCCCACCAAAACCCAAGGCTGTGCTTAGAGCATGATGTTTGCTCCCCTGGTTCTTTTTAGAAAAGAAGGAGACAGTAAGTGGAATCATGGGATATACGCAAGGCGTGACCAGCGCACCAAAACCCGCCACTATTGCAAGCCATATAAATGACAAAAAACCTTTGTTTGCGATGTTGTTGCTACCAGCCGGAGACACAGCGGCTTGCTCTGTTTTTCCATTTAAGCCCCCTCCGGAAACACCCTGCTTATGGGAAGCTACTGCCGCTTTTCCCTGCTTGGTGCCTGCAACGATTATTGTTTTGCTGATGGTTTTTTTTCGGGGGGGCAGGCAAATTTTATTATTGCAAACCTGATACAGCACCTGTAATTTTAAATTTACCTTCCCGTTTACGTCTTTTTTAAAAGCGACGGGAACAGTAAAGGTAGCCTTGTTTTTGTAAAATCTAAGCTCTGATTTAAAATTTTTATCATATTTTTTTATCGGCTTTGATTCTTTGAGAGAACCAGCCATCTTTATACTGTCACTGGCGACAGAAAATTGGGTTGGCTGCGGACCGGCATTCGGATTATTGTCGGCCGCATAAAGATGCCAGTTGTTATCGATATTGGCTCTAACGCGGACCTTGAATACAGCCCCTGCTTTAACCTTGTCAGGCGCATGTGAAATAGAAAAACTCACCGGATCCGCCATTTTTTGGCCATAAACTAAAAATGGGGATACCATCACCATGAGGATCCCCATCCATATTTTAGCCGATATGTTCATGAGAGTTTACCTAATAACTCAGGATTTTATTGTCTCACAACCCATACTTTTATTTGAGGTTTGAGCTCGGATATCAAATTGATTGTCGCGGTGTATTCACCTAACGTGTGAATATCCTGATCAATTGTAATATCTTTTCGATCTATTTCAATGCCCCGTTCTGCCAGTGCATCGGCAACATCCTGGTTGGTGACGGTGCCATGGATTCGGTCTTCCTCCCCAACCTGTACCGGAATAGTGACCGACATATTCTCCAGACGATCAGCCGTTTCTTTGGCTTTCTTGACGGTCTGTTCAGCGCGGCGTTCGGCTTTTTCCTTCATCTGTCTGCGCTGTTTTAACGCACCTTCAGTAGCCATAACGGCCTTGCGCTGAGGAATTAAATAATTGCGGCCATAACCGGGTTTCACTTCAACAATTTCTCCGGCTTCACCGAGCTTATCTACGCTTTCCTGCAGTATGAGTTTCATGCTTTTGTTCGCCATAAAAAATATTTTTTTATCGAAGATTATCTGCTACGTATGGAAGTAATCCTAAAAATCGTGCTCGCTTGATAGCTGTCGACAGCTGGCGCTGATGTTTAGCGCTCGTCCCCGTAACGCGACGAGGCAATATTTTACCCTGATCGTTCATAAAACGGCGCAGCATATCAGCATTTTTGTAATCAATATATTCAATACCGGCCTGCGTGAATTTACATTCACGTTGCCTTCGTTGTGCTTTTTGTGGATGTGATGGATTCTTAATCATAGAAACTACTTAATATCTTTTTGCTTGAGAATTAATTATTCTTCATCTTCTTCACTTTCCGAATCCTGAAGCTGAGGGACGGCATTTTTCTTTTGCAACTCACGATGACGAAGCATCTTGGCATCATACTTTAATGTCAAAAAGCGCATAACATTGTCATCAATCCGTTGTGCACGCTCAAGCTTCTCAATGAGTTCTCCCGGGGCTTCAAAATAGGTATTCACATAATAACCGCTTGATTTTCCATTCATGTCATAGGCGAATTTCTTGATACCCCATTCATCAATCTCGTCGATTTCTCCGCCATTATCTTCAATAATATCGCGATATTTATCGACGATTTCTTTATACTGGTCATCTTCCAGCACGGAGTCTATAATATAGGTTTGCTCGTAATAATTTTTGCTCATCAGATTTGATTCCTTTGGTTGTTTAATTTAAAAACAGCCATCCCCCTCATTATCGGGACAGCAGGAAGCCAAAGATAGCGGTTTTTGTCTTTAAAAACAATGAGAAAAGAAACGTCTCTAATACTAAATACATACAGCGCCTGTGACCTGAAAATAGCTTACGCCAATGGGTAAAAGCCAGTTGGCCTGTGTCTTTACGGCCAGACGCGATTTCGACGACATACAGAAAACCATCACCGTAACCGATACTCCACCGCCATCCATGTCAATGATTTGGTATCAATCATGCAAAGCGGCCACGAAGTACTGTATTTTGAGACCAATCAAGGCAATACAGCTTCAATCCAGACAGTAATTTTATCTCTTAGCGAAGCACTTCTTTGCTATGAAGGCTGCAGCGGGATCCCGGTGTTCCACAGCTAACTCGGGACTGGTTGAAAAGATTTTACTCCACTTTTGATGCTGCCAGCAAATTTTTTAAAAATTTTTACGGTAGAATAGCGTGTGCGACCCATCCGCCTGAGTAGTAGGAAGAAAGAAGATGCGACAGACGGCCGGGAGCAAGGCCAAAATAGATCGTCAGAACTACCAACAACATCAGGGTGCCTTTATAAACCCAGCCTGACTGTACCAACGGGATATCCTTGCTCGGCTGACGCATATACATATAGACCATCGGGCGCAGATAATAATAAATGCTAACAGCACTAGCCAAGACACCAACAATAGCCAAGCCGATGAGGTGCGCATGAATAGCCGCAGCAAAAACGTAATATTTACCCACAAAGCCGACGAAACCGGGAAGACCAGCCAGTGAGAACAGGAAAATAGAAAACATCACGCCCATGACGGGTCGTTTAAACCCGAGGCCTGCATAATTATTAATATCCAGCAGGTCAAGCCCATGCTGCCGTTCATAATAGGCAACAACGCCAAAAGCACCAATATTCATTATGCTGTACGCAAAAAGATAATAGAGCATCGCACTGTATCCTTCCGGCGTACCGGCTGCCAGCCCTACCAGAAGATAGCCGGCATGGGCAATGCTGGAATAAGCCAGCATGCGCTTGATGTTATCCTGTACAAGGGCAATGATATTTCCGAGAATCATTGTGATAATAGCAATGACTTCAAGCACAAGGGTCCAGTCAACGGTTCCGGCCGGCAACATACGCGATACGATAGTAATAAGTGCGATAAAAGCGGCCGATTTAGAAGCGGTAGCCATATAGGCGGTCAATGTTGTAGGTGTACCTTCATACACATCGGGCGTCCACATGTGGAAAGGTGCAGACGATGTTTTAAAGAAGAACCCGACGAGCAGCAGTCCGCCGCCGACAATAAAAAGTGGAGATCCGGAAGCAGCCTGTGCTACCTTTTCAATATCGAGCGTGCCGGTAGCGCCGTATAGAAGTGCTATTCCATAGAGTAAGAAGCCCGTCGAAAAAGCGCCTAAAAGAAAATATTTTAATGCGGCCTCTGCGCCGGTTTTTCGATCTTTGATGATACCGGCTATTACGTACAGGCTGATAGACATCGTCTCCAGTCCGAGAAAAATAACCAGTAAATTGTTCGCATCCGCCAGGGCCAGCATCCCCGTCGTTGCAAAGAGTACCATGCCATATACTTCCCCATAGTCATGATTAATGGCCTGGAGGTACTCGTGTGAAATGAGCACACAAAAAAGCGAACCAAACAGAATGATCATATTACCAAAAGAGGCGACGCCTCCGTAGGCAATCAGGCCGGAAAAGGATTGCCCGGCCGGCCCAAATAAATCTATAATGGATATGACCAGCGCCGCTACCAGAGAGGCAACTGTAAGGCCCACAATACCGACATAGTCATTCTTAAAAGAATCGATCAAAATTACTATTAAGCCGGCGAGGGCGACAATAATGCCGGGTAAAAAAGTAGTAAGGTCGTGAAGGTAGTTCATGAATAATATTTATTAAACAGAGTCTGAATATTTTTTGCCAGTTTCACATCTTTTTCTGTAACACTGTCATCCGCCTCATGCGTTGTCAGCGCAATATTCACGGTATTATATACATTGAAAATTTCGGGATGATGCACCATATCTTCCGCCTCATACGAGATACGGGTAATAAATGTCATAGCCTCCCGAAAATTTTGGAAACTAAACTCTTTTTTCAGTTTGTTTCCCTCAAAGTTCCATCCTTCCAGTGATGATTCAAGAGCTTCTTCAATCTCCTGCTTTTCGAGTGGTTGTGCCATAAATGGAATCGTTATTTTGATTGCGATGCCAATTTACTTGTAACATCATAAAATTCTGATGTCCATGCGGGTAGCTGTTTGCTTTGCGCATTTTCAAGAACCGCTGCGCGCTTCTGCCTGGATGTTTGAAGTACCGACTTTACTTCCTGCCGTGAGTACTGCATAAAATCACCCGGGCGGACACCAATCCAAACGATAAATACGATTAAAGGGACAACTGTTACAATTTCATGTGCATCCAGATCAATCAATTTCCTGTTTTCCTCATTCGTGATTGATCCAAACATCATTCGCTGGGTCATCAATAACATATAAGCAGCAGCCAGAATGGTGCCGGTCGTTCCCAAAACAGCAAACACTTTTTGAATTATCGTCGAGTTAAATGAACCATTCAGAATCATAAACTCGCCAATAAAGCCATTAAGCCCGGGTAATCCGATGGAAGCAAGCATTGCAATCATGAATACAACGGTCAGCATGGGTACAACCTTTGCGATGCCTCCATAGTCATCAATACGCCGGGTGCGCGTACGCTCATAGATCATGCCCACAATCAAAAAGAGTGCGCCGGTTGAAAGTCCGTGATTGATCATTTGAATTACAGCTCCCTGCACGGCAATCATGTTGAAGGCGAATAATCCCAGCACGATGAATCCCATGTGACTAAATGACGAATAGGCAAGTAAACGCTTGAAGTCATTTTGTACGAGGGCGAGCAGAGCTCCATACATTATACCGATGACTGCAAGTATAGCCATATAGGGAGCAAATTTCATGAAGGCG
This sequence comes from Balneolaceae bacterium, assembly GCA_035638715.1. Classification (GTDB taxonomy): domain Bacteria; phylum Bacteroidota; class Rhodothermia; order Balneolales; family Balneolaceae; genus SMO-BIN1. The sequence goes on along the minus strand of DASQZL010000248.1, from coordinate 5,149 downwards.
TTCGGAAAAATGGGCATACAAATTCGAAGCAGGCCGTATGTTCCCATTTTGGCCATGATAGCCGCAAGAAATACCGTACCGGCCGTCGGTGCTTCAGTGTAGGCATTGGGGAGCCATGTGTATAGAGGAAATAGTGCCAACTTGATACCGAAAGCCACTGCAAAGGAGAGGAAAAGCCAGGTTTGTGCAACCAGTCCAATATGGTAGGAACTGCTTGAGAGAAAACGCCAATCCGTTGTAAAACTGACCCCCTGCATTGCTGAACCGGCATCATAGCCGAGATAAATAAGTCCGACAAGCATAATGAGGGATCCAGCCATAGTGTAAACAAAAAACTTGAGTGTAGCCTGAATTCGGTTCTGACCGCCCCAGATACCGATAATGAAATACATCGGGATCAGTGAAATTTCAAAAAAGACGTAAAAAAGAACCAAGTCAAGGGAGGCAAAAAAGCCCAGGGCTGCTGTTTCCAGGAGAAGCAGCATCGCATAATACCCCTTAACGTGCTTCACATCAGAGTACCACGAGGCAAGCACTACAATGGGACCGAAGAGGGTGGTCAGCATAAATAGCAGCAGACTGAATCCATCGAGCCCAATCAAATATTTAACATCAATGTCAGGCAATATATCACGGCCGACAGTCAGAAATTGTTGTGTGCCCGAATGAGCTATGTTAAAATTGCCTAATAGTACCAATGAAATCACAAAGGTGGCAAGTGTAGCTATAAGGCTAATCCATTTCACACCTTTATCGCTGCGTGTTGCCAGGATGCCCAAAATACCTGCGATGGGCAGAAAAATACAGATATTTAGTAGTATACTCATACGTTTACGTATTTAAAGATCATGCATATTAACAAAAAGTCCCGCATCAAAAATTCGATAAATCTTCTGCGCTAAAAAATTAACAGACAAAGGACCAAAATAACGCCCACAACCAGCATAAGGGCATAACTTGAGGCAACGCCCGTTTGAATATATCTGAATACGCTGCCAAACAATCGAATTATAGCGCCGATGGCGTTTACTATGCCGTCCACTAATTTTGAGTCAATTACAGCAAATCCTTTATCAGAAAGCTGTACTAACGGGTTTCCGATAGCGCCTTCGTAAATTTCGTCAAGCTTATATTTGGTATTCCAGACTCGATAAACAACTCCCAATCGCTCGCCAAGCCTTGCATCGGCGGTCTCGGTTTCGCCGGCTCCGTACAACACATAGGCAGCCCAAAGTCCGCCTACGGCAAGCACGATTGACAAAGCCATCAGCCCCCATTCAAGTCCATGTGGCATCACGGCAGAAATATCTGCGGTCACATTGCCCAGCCAGTTTTCCACCAGGTTGATGTGGGCCTCTCCGCCACTGAAAGTCGAAGCAAAAAAGTTGGGCAAACCAAGAAGTCCGCCAATAATAGACAGCCCGCATAATATCCACATGGGCGTAATCATCGAAGAAGAACTTTCGTGCAAATGATTCTCGGCTCCACTGGCCGCGCTGATTTTAGCCGGCAGTTTAAATGAACCGTTGAACGTACCGTACGTAAGGCGGAACATATAAAACGCCGTCAGGAAGGCCGTAATCATACCGACTGCCCAGACCAGGTAATATAGAGCGCCGCCATATTGCCCAAAGCCAGCGTTAAAGGTAAATGATAAAATTTCATCTTTGGAGAAAAATCCGGCCAGTGGCGGAATGCCCGAAATTGTAAGACTGGCAATCAGGAAAGTTTTGTAGGTTGAAGGCAAATATTTCTTCAATCCACCCATTAAACGCATATCTTGCGTGTCGAAATGAACATCCTTTCCCTCTTCCTGAAGTTCTTCTTCCACATGTTCCATGGCGTGAATAACCGATCCGGCACCCATAAAAAGTAATGCTTTGAAGAAGGCGTGGGTAACCAAATGGAACATCGCCGCGGTAAACGCCCCGGAGCCCAGTGCCAGGAACATATAACCCAACTGCGAAACGGTTGAATAGGCAAGAACCCGCTTAATATCCTGTCGTGTAATGGCAATAGTTGCAGCAACTAACGCCGTAAAGCCGCCGATAAAGGCAACAATAAGCATCAGCGTTGGCGACATCACAAACATGGGCGATAATCGCGAAATCAAATACACCCCGGATGTTACCATCGTTGCCGCGTGAATGAGCGCCGAAACAGGTGTTGGACCCGCCATTGCATCGGGCAACCAAACGAACAATGGAATTTGTGCACTTTTGCCTGTAGCTCCTATCAGTAGCAATAGACCAATCCAAAATTTCCCCTGTGCCGGTATCGCGCTAAGATTCCCCAGAATAGACTGGTAGCGCAGGCTTCCGATGTAATAAAATGTTAGAAAAAGAGCGATTAGAAAAGCGAAATCACCTATCCTGTTATATATAAAAGCCTTCTTTGCAGCCTGGGCATTGGCTATATCTTCATACCAAAAGCCAATGAGCAAATAGGAACATAGTCCCACGCCCTCCCATCCGAGAAAAAGAAGCAGGAGATTATCAGCCAACACCAGATTCAGCATGGCAAAGATAAACAGATTCAGAAAAGAAAAATATCGCCAGTAGTCATCATCCCCCCACATATACCCTATTGAATATAAATGGATCAAAAATCCGACACCGGTGATGACCAATGTCATATAAATGGAAAGCTGGTCAATCTGGTAGGCAACATTAACATTGAAGCCGCCGGCGCTCATCCAATTGTAGAAGGTGGCAATAATCGGCTGTGAACCTTCGCCCATATTCACAAAAAAGTAGACGGCAACAGCAAACGGGATAAGAATAGCAAGATTGGCAATCGTACCGATCAGATACTTCTTCGAACGGTAATTTTCAGAAATCAGCCCTATTAATCCATTAATGACAAACCCTACAAAGGGTAACCCTACGATGACACTTACAAGCGCTGTTGCTGAATCCATTTATTGGTCACACTGCTTTATTTTGAATAATGTCATCTTTTTAAGATGACACCCAGTTCACTTAGAAAATTGTAGAGGGCAAAGATACAAAAAAGTGAGTGAACGTAAAGAGTAAATTTCGGAAATATTTGAATATTTTTTGCCGAAAATACTGAAAAATCAAAACCATGGCTCAGATACCCCTTTATCAGGTTCTATTTTTGTTCGCAAATTTTAGATAAACTCGATTGGGAACAAATAGATGAACTTATTTTAACACTATCTCAACAAGGACAGATCAACCATTTAAAGTGTTTAAAAAACCTGTTTGTCATGCTAAACTTAGCCGGATCAATTTCTTTGGAAAAAAGCAGCATCGTAGTGTAGGATGATCAGTATGATTTTTCACCATTTTTCCGATCGCTCCGCGCATTTCATCACGTAGCCATACAGACTTAATATTGTATATGATGTTAATGTTGAAGTAAATTATTTCATTCCAAAATTGAATAATTATAATTAGATTAAATGATGTATTTGATATAAATTTTGTCAACATGGTTTCCAATTTACAATCTTTTTGCTGAATACATGGCATACAATTGGGCCGGACGCTGAAACATGGTATCGGTTCGGCATTTTATAATATTGGTAAAATTTATATTGTTAAAACAGGTAAATAAAAGTCATTAAAAGCTTTTGAAAGCAGGTTCATTAAGTCAAGAGAGCCCTATAGGACCTTGTTATTTTTTTTATTTATTCTAATACACTAAAAGCAAATTATCGTGCGCGTCAAGAGATTTTTTTACAAGGTCGTTCCTTTTTTGCTGATCATTTTTCTTCTCTTTCCACAGCCGGCTTCCGCTTCAACTTCAGCCGTTAGTTTTTACGGAGGCAATTTAAACCTGTGGTGGCTGTTTCCTTTTGTTGGTATTCTGCTATCCATTGCTATTATGCCCCTGGTAGCCCCCCACTTCTGGCACGATCATCATGGTAAAGTGGCTGCGTTCTGGGCATTCGTAAAAATTATATCAATGCTTGTGGCTATTGGCTTTAAAACGACCTTATATGAAGTATTGGATGTTTATTTGCTGGAATATTTTCCCTTTATTATTTTGCTCTTCTCACTATTTACTATTGCGGGCGGGGTTCGCATAAAAGGATATTTAAAGGGAACTCCCGAGTTTAATGTGTTTATATTATTCCTTGGGACCATTCTGGCCAGTATTATGGGAACCACGGGAGCTGCTATGTTGCTCATACGTCCTCTTTTACGCGCCAATAAATGGCGCCAGAAAAAAGTGCATATCGTTGTATTTTTTATATTCCTCGTTGCCAATATAGGCGGATCTCTGACTCCATTGGGGGACCCTCCCCTATTCATGGGCTTCTTGGAAGGGGTCCATTTCTTTTGGACGACAACTCATTTGTTTTGGCCAATGACCTTCGTAGCAATTGTTCTTCTCGGCATTTATTATTTGTTGGATCGCTATCTTTACAGCAGAGAAATTAAGCCTCAGCCACAAGCTTCCGAGGAGGATAGCCACAAGTCAATAAGTCTTGAAGGCAGTTTTAACTTGCTTTTATTAGTGGGCGTGCTGGGGCTTGTACTGTTTTCTGGTGTTGTTCGCATAGGAGATGTGGTTGTTTACCATGTTCACCTCCGTATTGCCAATATCATCCGCGACATCGGTTTGTTACTGCTCACCGGTGTGAGCTGGTTTTTCACGCCAGAGCAAAGGCGAATTGCCAATGGATTTGAATGGTCACCCATTTTGGAAGTTGGCAAGTTATTTGCTGCCATCTTTATTACCATTTTGGCCCCAATTGCCATGCTTCAAGCTGGAAACGAAGGCAAAGCGGCCTTGCACTTTATAAGAGAAATTGTATTTACAAGTAATGGCCAGCCTATTAATGCCATGTTCTTCTGGGTAACCGGCATGCTTTCAACATTTCTGGATAATACACCTACCTACCTCGTATTTTTCAACGCTGCAGGAGGAAATGCACAAACTTTGATGCAGCAACTCCCGGATACACTTAAAGCAATTTCTGCGTCAGCCGTCTTTTTCGGTGCATTAACTTATATCGGCAATGCTCCGAATCTTCTGGTGCGTTCTATTGCAGAATCATCTGATGTGGATATGCCCAGTTTTGTAGGTTATATGCTTTGGTCTTTCAGCATTCTCATTCCAATATTTATAGTTGTGACGTGGCTGTTTATTTAATGTTAACATGAATCGAGCTAAG
>DASQZL010000247.1:0-22474 GCA_035638715.1 Balneolaceae bacterium | reverse complement strand
AGATCTTCATCCATTTCGAGCGATGAAAAATAGTTCGCACAAATCGTAATTTTTTGATTTGTACTGCGTGTTGCAGCGATTTTTTGCGCTGTTTCCGCTAATTTTTGAAATGAATTGTTCATCATATACTTTCTGCCAATTATTGAACAATGAGCAACTTCTTTTTATATATGGAATAACACACCCCTTAATCCACTCTCAAGAGGGGAGACCGAATATTCCCTCCTCGGGAGGGGCGCAGGGATGGGTCAGAATAAATAAAAACCGCGATCAAAGAAAAAATTTTAGAATTTCATCGCTGGCGCAAGCGTCCGCTTGTGCCTTTTATCATCCCAACCTTTTGCTTGAAAACACCAGTATCATTCTGAACTCGTTTCGGAATATCAGCGTAACTTAATAGCAGTTAAATAAGAATATTACATAGATACTGAAACAAGTTCAGGATGTCATTATTCCAAGGCTTTTATTATTAATCATCAGTCTCCGTTTACAGGTCCAGAAATCGCGAAGCAATATTTCGTTCATCCAGGTAATGCTGTACTACATCCGCGTTGGGCGTGTGGGTGATGTGAACTTTTTCAGGGTTCAGCGCCTGACATAAATTGATCAGTTCAAAAAAGTCGAGGTGATCCGACAGTGGAATGAGCTTATCGACGGTGAGTTGCGCACGGCTGGATTCACGCGCCGCCCAGCCCGAGCAATAAGCCACTCTTTTTTTGTTAACGTTTGATGCGAACCCATTATTAATCGCTGAATTCGTGGTGATCAGCACCTTGCCCTCGCAGGTTTCGCGGTTGTAGGTTGAATAATTTCCCAGATCGACGCCGGCTTTTTCGTACACCTCGCAAAGTTTAAAGCCCGCCCCGTGAATCTGTACGGGCAGCCCGGACGGCGCAAGCATGTGCATCACTTCCTGGGCTTTGCCTAAATTATAGGCCAGAAAAACGGGCGTATATCCTTCATTCATTGTTTCCGTAGCAAAGTTTTGCACTTCAGTAATTAGCTTCTCATAGGGCACCCACTTGTAAATAGGCAGACCAAAAGTGGCTTCAGTGATCAGATGATCGGCTTGCGCCGGCCGTTCGAAGCCTTCCGTTGCGGGCGAGGGAGGCGTGCGACAATCACCTGTGTAAAGTACGGAGCCTTCATCCGTTTCTACAAAAATCATGGCTGAACCGAGAATATGTCCCGCTGGAAAAAAAGTGACCTCCGCATTCCGAAGTTGTACCGTATCACCGAATGGGATTGACTTCGCATCATCCCGGTAGCCGCGTTTTCGCATCAGCCGCAGTGTATTGGGCGTGCAATAGACTGGCTTATCGCTCTTATAGGGCATGTGGTCGGAATGGGCATGTGAAACAAAAAGATGCTCCGCCCGGGCCGAGCGAAAATCAAGCCCAATGTCGTAATCGGGCAGTAGAATGCCGCTATAGCCAGCTTTCACAATTTTCATTATGATCAAAAAAAGGTTTGCATTTCCAGATAACCGAGCAGAAATATAATTGGACTGACTGTCAACATCATGGCACCGGTCAATTTTATTACTTTTGGCAGATTTTCAGCCTGGCTTTTAAGTGCCTGCCGGCGTTGGGGCCAGTGAACCAATTGAAGGCCGGCGATGTAAACGATTAATAAGCTCCAGATAGAAAATATCAGTTCAGGCCATTTAAATGGAATAAACGAGAGAACAAGACATGGAATTGTGAATAAGAAAAAATATTTCAGGATGGCGCGAAGTAAAGCCGGTGGTTTTTCTGAGTCTGTTAGGGACAATAAATATTGCGCGCAGGTTTTTGTTTTTATAATCAACCCGAGACCAGCAGCGGCAAAAAGGAGCCCTAAAATGAAATAGTAAAAAATAAACCATTTGGCAGTGAAATTTTGCATCGGGAAATTAATCTTGCGTAATTTTTTGGTGATTGATGTATCGTTCGTCAGCCGGAAACAGAAATGATGCCCCAATTGAAATACAAAGTGCCAGGATGATGAAACCAAGTACGTAAAGCGTTGGAATAGGATAAAACTTGGAGATTAACATCTTAATGCCGACAAATACAAGTATTGCGGCAAGCCCATAATTCAGGTAATGAAACATTTCCATAATACTCGACAGTGAAAAATAGAGCGTTCTGAGTCCCAAAATGGCAAAAGCATTGGAACTAAAGACGATAAATTGATTTTTTGTGATCGCAAGAATGGCGGGGATGGAGTCAAGCGCAAAAACGATATCACTGGTTTCAATGACAATCAGTACAATGAAAATAGGCGTAGCTACCCATTTTCCGGCTTTTTGGATAAAAAAATTATTTCCGTAAAAGTTTCCTGTTACCGGTAAAAACTTATGTGTTAATTTTAGAACGGGGTTTTTTGTTGGATTGATTTTTCTATTCCTTTTAAATATTAAACTAATTCCGGTGTATATTAAAAATCCTCCAAAGATGTATATCACCCAGTGTAATTGATTTAAAAGCTCAACGCCCGCCAAAATAAAAAGCAACCGGAAGACGAGAGCTCCGAAAATTCCCCAGAAAAGCACGTTATGCTGCAAATTGTCAGGTACATCGAAGTAAGAGAAAATTAGCAGAAAGACGAAAATATTATCAGCCGAAAGGGAGTATTCAATAACATAACCGGTATAATAATCGACGGCCGTCTCATGACCGATAAAAATATAGATACCGACGCCAAATAATAGTGCCAGACTAACCCATATCCCAGTCCATAACAGGGACTCGCGGATGCTGATTTTATGCGGTTCCTGGTTAAGAACTTTTAAATCAACGAAGATCATCGCAACAATAAAGGCAATAAATAAGCCCCAAAGCGGCAAAGATTGATGCACAATAGGTCCTCGGTATCAAATTAAGTAGAAAATGTTCGCAACCGGATAGGCCAAGGGCTATGGCAATCTCTTTTTATACTTTCAGCCGTCAAGTTCAGTTATTCGTCAAGCACCGCTACGCTGAAGGTAGACAACTGAAAGCTGCAATTATGACTCATAAAACCATCATGCAATTTCTATCCATTACGAACACTTTCTGATTAAATAACCATCAAAGGTAGGCAACGTTTTAAACAAATAACAGAATGAGACGAGAGGTAACTGTTGCAATATTAAAAACAGCCAATTCTCCTATTCAACCAACATTCCATTTTCTTTTTTTCTCAAAATTTCTGGTACGGCGCTTGTTATCTCATCTTTAAAGGCGGAAATAATGTTTCTTTTTAGATATTCACGTCCATATACGATGCGTATTTTCCTGCGCGGCACCGGATCGGTAAAATAACGCAGGTGGGCTTTGATACAACCTTTGTTCAGTTGGTTTTTTGCCAGATAGGGGAGCAGCGTCATGCCAAAATTTTGTTCAACAAGTTGCTTCAGGGTCTCCAGGTTGCCACTCTCAAATTCAATTTGAGATTGTTCATGATCTTTACGCCGCTGTTTTTTACAGATTTCAATGGTTTGATCCCGGAAGCAGTGTCCCTCGTTAAGCAGCCATAAGTTGTCAATATCCAGATCATCCACAGATATTTTCTCTTTTTGGGCGAGCGGATGATCTTCAGAAACATAACCTATAAAAGGCTCCTGATACAATTCCTCTTCAAAAATATGTCCCTGTTTTACCGGAGTGGCTATAATCCCGACGTCCAGATGATCTTCTTCTAACAATTGAAGTAACTTGTCGGTGATGACCTCCTCGAAGATTAATTTCACATTCGAATATTTTTCTGTAAACGACCGCAGAAAAAGTGGCAGAAGATAAGGGGCAACCGTTGGGATAATGCCGACCCGAAAAGTACCGTGCAAGCCATCATCGGTCAGGGATGATAAATCTTCAATATGTTGTGTTTGTTTGAGGATGTTTCGAGCTTCCTCAATTATTTTTTTCCCTATCTCAGTAGGAATGACCGGCGATTTGGTGCGATCAAAAATCGTTACTCCAAGCTCGTCTTCAAGCTTGTGGATTTGCATGCTCAAAGTCGGCTGGGTTACATACGATTTTTCAGCAGCTGTGGCAAAATGCCGGTATCGGTCTACCGCAATAATGTATGATAGTTGGGTTAGAGTCATAATAAACCTGTGCTTAAAATTTTTTACATATCAAAAGGTTAATTATACGAACTTTATTCCATTAATTCGCTTTATAATTAGTCAATCATATTATATAATTCAGCACGATATTGTTAAGCAAAATAATAACAATTGCAAATAGATGCGGGGCACCCTCAAAATGTCTGGCATCTATGTAAATTAAAATAATATATGCGTAGAGGACATTTATTCATTGAGGGAAAAGTTCAGGGAGTAGGTTTCAGACATTTCACAAAAGTGAACGCCCGGGAGGTGGGTGTACATGGATGGGTGAAAAATTTGCCTGATGGCCGCGTTGAAGCAGTATTCGAAGGGCCGGAAGATCACGTTGATGAAATGGTAGCGCGCTGCGAAGCGGGACCGGGTTCCAGCCGGGTAGATGATGTTGATTTTGAATGGGAAGAGCCCACCGGGGAGTTTAATGCTTTTAAAGTTAAATATTATTGATGCGGCTGTTTATTGCCATACCACTGCCGGATCATGTTAAAAATGTGATGATTGGTCTTCAGGAATCTATTGATGGTATTAAATGGCAGTCGCCGGATCAAATGCACCTTACGCTGAAGTTTTTGGGTGAAACTCCACGGGATGAACTCTCAACAATTTATGCTCAGCTTGAGAATATCAGCCAGCAGGAATTTATTCTGAATGTGAAAGGTGTGGGCGTTTTTCCCAACCTGCGAGCACCCCGCGTCATCTGGGCCGGGGTGAAAAAGTCCGACCCGCTTGCCAAGCTTTATCGTTCCGTAGAAAAACAGTGCCAAAATGCCGGTTTTGAACCTGAAAAGCGATCTTTTAAACCACACATCACGCTTGGCCGTGTTAAAGGGGCACCGGCGCATCGTGTAAAGCGATTTGTTCAAAAAGAACAGGCCGCGGCCCTCACAGCCCAAATGACAGTGGATCGGTTTAATTTATATCGCAGCAAGCTTACTCATGCAGGCGCTGTTCATACTGTTGTGAAAGAATTTCCTTTGTCGGGGTGAAATGATTAAAATGCTTCCTATGTGTCAAATTTAAATTCATTTGATTTAGGTCGTTTCTTTTTTTGAGCTACAAAAATATTTATGATCGTGAGCACACAAGTTTTGTTGCGATAAGATGATTTTGGCTGATTTCAAAATTACGGTTTGCCATACGTAATACAGGGAATGGCCATTCTCTTTAGGATGTTTCAAAAGAAAGAGGGCGGAGCGAGTGTACTATCGAACTTTAATAAAAAAATAATTCTATGGAATATACGCGATTAGGCAATACGGGTCTGGAAGTCTCAAAAATTATTCTCGGATGCATGAGCTTTGGTGACCCGGGCAGTGGCAGACATGAATGGACGCTCAGTATTGACAAGGCCCGTTCTATAATACATCAAGCGCTTGAAGCGGGGATTACAACCTTTGACACAGCGAATGTATATTCGGCAGGAACCAGCGAAGAAATTGTTGGAGAGGTTTTAGGCGAATTGGCCGACCGCGAAGAAGTCGTTATTGCAACAAAAGTGCACGGGCAAATGGCAGAGGGACCAAAAGGCAGTGGACTGTCGCGAGCGGCAATTTTCACGCAGGTCGACAAAAGTCTGCAACGACTTGGAACAGATTATATTGACTTGTATCAAATTCACCGGTATGATGAGGAAACCCCGATCGAAGAAACGCTGGAGGCCCTGCATGACCTTATCCGTTCCGGCAAGGTTCGATATATCGGTGCTTCATCCATGTGGACCTGGCAGTTTGCCCAGGCCCAATACCTCGCCGACCTGAACGGGTGGAGCCGGTTTGTGTCCATGCAGGATCAATATAACCTGATGATGCGCGAGGAAGAACGTGAAATGCTTCCATTTTGCCTTGACGAGGGCGTTGGGGTGCTGCCGTGGAGCCCGCTTGCCCGTGGAAATCTTGCCAGAGAATGGAACACCACCACAAAGCGCAGTAAAACGGATAAATTTGGCGATAAGCTATATCGTCAGGACGAGGAAGCGGATCGTAAAATTGTGAGGACGGTGGGTGAGATTGCGGATAAGCATAATATTTCTCGCGCACAAGTTGCGCTTGCCTGGTTGCTGCATAAGCCGGCCGTGACAGCGCCAATCGTCGGGGTAACAAAAACGGATCATCTCGAAGATGCAATTAAAGCCGTTGACGTGCAACTTAGTGATGATGATCTGACTCTTCTCGAAAAGTACTATACGCCGCGCAGTCCGGAAGGATTTTAAACGATCGTGCAACTTGACGAGAAAAAATATCTGACCAGCTTGTCATTTTTGTTTTAAGCTATTCTTAATATTTAGAATACAGTATCTGTCGACATCAATGAAATAGAATTATTCTATTTATATATGCATATTTTTTATATTAATTAATCTAAAAAAGCACGGAAATTCTCTGAATTCATCATATCATGCCTGACTTTTCGCACCTTCATTGCCACACGCAGTTTAGTATGCTCGATGGAGCCGCAAACATTTCACAGCTCCTGAAGAAGACCGATAAGTCTGGTATGCCGGCTATAGCCATTACCGATCACGGCAATATGTTCGGAGTACCGAAGTTTGTGCGCGAAGCCCAAAAAGAAGGTGTCAAACCCATTATCGGCTGTGAATTTTATATTACACCGCTGGAGATGGGCAACCGCAAAGACCGCACAAATTATCATCAGGTGCTGCTTGCCAAAAATATGACCGGTTACCGAAATCTTTCAAAGCTTTCATCGCTGGGCTATACCGAGGGTATGTATTACAAACCGCGCATCGACAAGCAGACGCTGGGCGAACATGCCGAGGGCCTGATTGCCACAACCTGTTGTATCGCCAGCGAAATAAACCAAAAAATAATTAAAGAAGGGGAAGCCGAGGCCCGCAAGGTTTTTGAGTGGTACCTCAATGTTTTTGGCGATGATTATTATATCGAATTGCAACGCCATGGGCTGGCCGACCAGCAGCGATGTAATGAAATTCTGATTAAATGGTCGAAAGAATATAATGTGAAAAAAATTGCTACAAACGATTCGCATTATATTAATAAGGAGGATTCAGAGGCCCATGATATTCTGCTGGCGCTGCAAACCAATGCGGATATCAATGATGAAGACCGGTTTCGTTTCACGGATGATAATAATAATCTGAATCGCGAGTATTATCTGAAGAAGCCGGAGGAGATGCAAGAGCTCTTCAGCGATCATCCGGAGGCAATCGACAATACCAACGAGATTATCGAAAAGGTTGATAATATCGACCTAAGTTCGGAACTGCTGCTGCCGCACTACAGCATGCCCGATCGGTTTGATACGATGGACGCCTATCTGCGGCATTTAACCTACGAAGGGGCCAGAAAACGATATGGGGAATTAACGCAAAATGTGGAAGAACGCATTGAGCAGGAACTGGCGATTATCGAAGATATGGGGTTCGCAGGTTATTTCCTCATTGTGCAGGATTTTACAACCGAAGCCCGCAACCGGGGAGTGTTTGTAGGTCCGGGACGGGGTTCAGCTGCAGGCTCGGTAGTAGCTTATTGTCTCGGTATCATCAACATCGATCCCCTGAAATACGATCTGCTCTTTGAGCGATTTTTGAACCCCGAGCGCGTTAGTCCGCCGGATATCGATATCGATTTTGATGATTCCGGCCGTCAGGAAGTGATCGATTATGTAATTGAAGAATATGGTCGTAAAAACGTGGCCCAGATTGTAACCTACGGGACCATGAAGGCCAAGACGGCCATCCGGGATGTAGGTCGCGTGCTGGGCGTGCCACTGCAGGAAGTGGATCGCATTACCAAAATGTTTCCTGACAGCCCCGGCCTCAATGAGTTTGAAGACGTGCTTGACACCAGCAAAAATCCGGAGTCGGCGAAGGATATCAAGCAGCTGTTCGAGCACTCGGATCCGCAGATTCAGAAGATGATGAAATTTGCCCGCACGCTTGAAGGTTCGGCGCGGCAGACCGGCGTCCATGCTGCCGGTGTCATCATCGCCCCGGGCGAAATCAGCGAGTATGTGCCGGTGGCGCTTTCCAAAGACAAGGAACTGATCACCCAGTACGACGGTCCCAACACGGAAAAATGCGGCCTGCTGAAAATGGATTTCCTCGGGCTAAAAACGCTTTCCATCCTCAAAACGTCCATCCAATATGTAGAGGAAAATCATGGGGTCAAATATGATCTGGATGAGATCCCGTTTGATGATGAGGCGACGTTTGAGCTGTACCAGAAAGGAAATACCGTTGGTACCTTCCAGTTTGAATCATCCGGCATGAGCAAATATCTGAAGCGTCTCAAACCGACTTCACTGGATGATCTAATTGCCATGAACGCGCTCTACCGTCCGGGTCCCATGCAGTTTATCCCGGAATATATCGACCGCAAACACGGTCGCAAGGAGGTCACTTATCCGCACCCCGACCTGGAAGAACTGCTTGAGCCAACCTACGGCATCATGATCTATCAGGAGCAGATTATGAAAGCCGCTCAGCAAATAGCCAATTATTCGCTGGGTGATGCTGACCTTCTTCGCCGTGCGATGGGCAAGAAAAAGCCTGAAGTGATGGCCCAGCAACGCGAGACGTTTGTAGAACGTGCGGTGGATAACGGCGTAAAAAAAGAAAAGGCGATCGAGATTTTTGATATGATGGCTGAATTTGCCAATTATGGCTTTAATAAATCTCACTCGGCCGCCTACTCGGTGGTGGCTTATCAAACCGCCTATTTTAAAGCTAATTATCCGTCAGAATACATGGCGGCGGTATTGTGTCATAACATGGGCGATATCGACAAGGTGTCGAAGTTTATTGAGGAGTGTTATCGAAATGATATTACGGTTGACCCGCCGAATATTAATTCCGGTGAAGGTACATTCGTCGCGCGTGACGGGCGCATTCAATACGGCATGGAAGCGATCAAGGGAGTAGGGACGAATGCCGTGGAAGAACTGGTAAATGAGCGTAAAGAAAATGGGAAATATGAATCCGTGTTCGACTTTGCCCGTCGGGTAGATTCCCGAACCTGTAATAAACGGACCATGGAAAGTCTGATCCAGGCCGGTGCGTTCGACTCCCTCAATCCCAACCGGCGACAGCTGTTGGAGCATGTCGAGCGTATTTTAAGCTATGGGTCGCGGGTTCAGGAGATGGAAAAATCCAATCAGTCTGATCTGTTCGGCGACGGCAGCGGAAGTGCTTCAGCTATTGATGAACCGGCGCTGGAGTCGGTTCAACCCTGGTCGAATATTGAACGATTGAACAAAGAGCGTGAGTTGATCGGGTTTTATCTGAGCGGGCACCCGCTGAATAAGTATAAGGAGGATATCGAATTGTTCTGCACGCACACACTGGATGCTGAGGAGTTAAGCAAACTTGAAGATCGCACTGATGTGCGTTGTGCAGCTATTATCACGGATGTAAAACGTGTTACTGACAAACGCGGCCGCCCCTTTGCCTTTTTGCAGGTAGAAGATCTTCATGGCGCGACCGAGGTCATCACCTTTAATGATGTCTATGATCGTAATCTGGGAATGATCCAGGTGGACACACTGGTTGTCATTGACGGTTCGATTGACACCCGCAGTGGGCAACCCAAAATTATTGCTAATTCATTTGAGCGCATTGAAAGCCTGCGCGAAAAATTTCAGCACCAAATTGCGCTTAAACTCGATATTGATACAAATGTTTTGACCGATGATGAACTCCATAAAATGGCCGATCTCTTTGAGAATAACCGGGGTGAAACGAATGTGCAGTTCAATGTGTTAAGTGCTGAAGCAAAGCGGCCCTTTGCTATGCATGTACGAAAATTTGTTGTTGAACCCAATGAGGAATTAATGGGTGGGTTGAAATCATTACTTGGTAAGGATGCAGTTGCACTTACCAAAACAAGGTGATTTCGTTTTTATATGATAAATTTTCGTGATGTATTCAATAGTAAAAAATAATATGAATATCGATTCATTTTTTGAGATCTTTAGCAAAGAAATAAAGCATATTATACTAATATCTAAACTTACATAATTATGGGTAAAGCACTTGAATTTACTGATGATTCATTTGAAAATGATGTTCTGAAAGCTGATAAACCGGTTCTGGTTGATTTCTGGGCCGAATGGTGTGGGCCATGCCGCATGGTTGGGCCTATCGTTGAAGAAATGGCAGGAGAATATGAAGGGAAAGCAAAAATAGGCAAAGTTAACGTGGATGAAAATGCGGGAATTGCGACGAAATATGGTATTCGCAGTATTCCATCGCTGTTGATTTTTAAAAACGGTGAAGTGGTTGATCAAATAGTTGGCGCCGTACCTAAAAAGCAGCTGAAAAAACAGCTTGATGCCCAAGTGACCAATTAGCTTTAAATTATATCTTATTATGTGGGTGGTTTTCATTCACTGAATGATGATTTGATTGCCCCCTCAAGATAGTTTACTCAGGAGGACGACAGCCAGACTGTCGTCCTTTTGTTATTTGTTGCAGGAAAAGAGCCTCGCTGCATCATTTGTTTCTGTTATTTGGTAAAGTTTAAACCTTCATCAAGGATAAGATTTTTTTATTTGCGCACTGAAAATGCCCATGGATCGTTCATCCGTTGAAAAAATATTTTCTGTTAAAATAGATTATTGGTGATAGCTATTTAAATTTTTGCGATTGTATCATTCCGGACCGGGGTCGTGTTGATCGTCTTATCTCAATAATTTCATCTTCATTTGGAATTATTTGAAGGAAAGGGTTTTTGGCATTTCAAAATTTTCTATAACAATTGTATGTAAATTTCGTAGTAATATTTTAACAGATTTTTGCAAAGTTCTTATTTGCAGCATTTGACATGACAACTCTTTAAGCATAGATTAATAGCAGCAATAAATGTTACGCACAATTTTACTCCATTTTTACTCATTAAATAATATCTCGGGGAATATGACCAATCAAGAAATGTCTGAACGGAATATACGCTTGTTACCATGGGTTAATTTCATATCAGTAATGATTTTATTGACTCTTATTTTGACCTGCACGGGCGCTGTTTATGCTGCTGGCAAAAATAGGCCGATCCAGCGATCAAAAACGGGGTATATTCAATCTAATAATGCCTCGCGCCAGGATCTCAAACTGCTGCGTTCGCCTACGATGTCAAAAAATAAGATTGCCTTTGAATATGGCGGCGAAATATGGGAAGTGCCGCGCGTCGGTGGAAAGGCGCATGTGCTTGCGAGTGGTATGGACATGCTCGAGAAGCCCATATTTTCACCCGATGGTTCAAAAATTGCTTTTACTGGTACCTATGAGGGCAACACTGATGTATATGTGGTATCAGCCTCTGGTGGCCAGCCGAAACGACTGACCTATCATCCCGGTGCGGATGTTGCTGTCGGGTGGACGCCGGATGGTAAACATATTTTATTTCGTTCGCGCCGTTACAGTTTTTCTGATCCTGATCAGCTTTATACGGTTTCGGATACCGGAAGTTTTCCCCGGGAACTCCCGTTGTCGAAAGCGGAGGAAGGATCGTATTCACCTGATGGAAGTCATATTGCCTATGTACCTGACTTCCAGTGGGAACCTTTCTGGAAAGG
The DNA here is from genome assembly GCA_035638715.1 of Balneolaceae bacterium. GTDB lineage: Bacteria > Bacteroidota > Rhodothermia > Balneolales > Balneolaceae > SMO-BIN1. Next base: position 10,833 of record DASQZL010000247.1, on the reverse strand, counting down.
ATACAAAGGCGGGCAGCATACGCATATTTGGATCGCTAAACTGTCAAATTCGAGTGTCACGAGAGTTCCAAACAAGAATTCGAATGAGAGTGATCCGATGTGGGTCGGTAATACGGTATATTTTCTTTCCAACCGTAATGGGCACAAAACGTTGTTCTCATATGGCGTAAATTCGCGTAATATAAAACAACTAATCGATAATAACGGTTTTGATATCACTTCGGCATCTGCCGGCCCCGGTGGCATTGTCTATTCACAATTCGGTCAATTGCACATCTATGATACTTCAAACGGTGATACGCACGCTGTTCCGGTCACAGTAACCGGTGATATGCCACAGCGCCGACCCTACTATAAAAATGTAAAAGATCAAATTTATCAGTCAGATATTTCACCTAACGGTATTCGGGCGGTATTTGAAGCACATGGCGATATTTTTACGGTGCCGGCGAAACATGGCAGTATTACAAACCTGACGCACAGTCCGGGAGTGATGGATCGCGGAGCGGCCTGGTCGCCGGATGGGAAGCATATTGCGTATTTCTCCGACCGGGACGGAGAGTACGATCTGTACATCAGCGGGCAGAAGGGCCAGGGTAAACCTCGTAAAATAAAGCTCGGACAGGATAATGCCTACTATTATAATTTAAGATGGTCGCCGGATAGCAATAAAATACTTTTCAGCGATCAAAAACTGAATCTTTGGTACGTCAATTTGAATGCGGATCATCCCAAGCCCAAAAAAGTGGATACTGATAACTATTCGCAGTTGCATGAGTTTGGGGCAACATGGTCTCCCGACGGACAGTACATCGCTTACACCAAAGTACTGCCGAATTTTATGCACGCCATATTTATTTATTCTCTTAAGAATGGCAAAATTCATCAGCTTACCAACGGTATGAGCGATTGTCTGTACCCGGCGTTCGATAAGAATGGCAAATATTTGTATTTCACTTCCAGTACGAACACCGCACTGACTTCAGGTTGGCTTGATATGACAAAACTGGAACGCCCGGTAACCCGGCACGTTTACGCCATGATGCTGCAAAAAGGGACCGCTTCTCCGGTCGCCCCCAGGAGTGGATTTGAAAAAGAGAAGAAATCAGCTGAAGAAGCGCATCATTCGAATAGTGAAAAATCTGAAAAGGGAAAATCAAAGAGCGTTAAAATCGACTTCCAGGGGCTATTGTCACGAACGGTGGCTCTTCCTGTCAAACCAGCCAATTACATGGGGCTGCGAACCGGTAAAAGCGGTGAATTATATTTGTTAAAGGCTCCGCTTATTAATGGACGCGGTTCCGTTTCAGTTGAGAATTTTAATTTACGAGATAATAAGACCGTAACGTTGGCAAAACATGTCAGCGGATTTGATTTGGCTGCCAACGATCAAAAAATGCTTGTACGTCATGGCTCAGACTGGTTTATTCAGGCTGTCTCGCCCCATGCAAAGCCGGATAAATTGAATTTATCGGATATGCGCATTTATGTGAAGCCGCATGAGCAGTGGAATGAAATGTACCATGACGCCTGGCGAATCGAGCGTGCTTTTTTCTACAATCCCAATTATGACGGACTTAACATCAACAAAGCCGAAAGCGAGTTTTCGCATTACCTGCCTGGCATAGCGAGCCGGGATGGGCTCAGTTTCTTGTTTAAGGAGATGATGAGTTATATGGCAGTTGGCCATATGTTTATCCGGGGCGGGCATCATCCGAAAATGAAAAATATCAAAGTAGGTCTGCTCGGAGCCAATTACAATATTGAGCATAATCGTTATCGCATTACCAGAATTTTCACCGGCGGCCATTGGAATCCCGATTTATATGCGCCGCTTGCTCAGCCGGGGCTGAAGGTCAAAAAGGGTGATTATTTGCTTGCCGTAAATGGAGAGCCGATCACCGGAAGTATGAATATTTACAAGGCGTTTGAAGATTTGGCCAATAAGCATGTAACGCTTACGGTGGGTCCGAATCCGTCGATGAAGGATTCGCATCATATAACAGTGAAAACAATCCCAAGTGAGCATCAACTTCGCAATGAAGCCTGGATTGATCACAATATGCAGGTTGTTAATAAAATGAGCAACGGCAAGCTTGGATATGTATATCTGCCTAATACCGCTTATGGAGGCTACCGCAACTTTAATCGTTATTTCTTCTCGCAGACAGACAAGGAAGGCGTAATTATTGATGAACGATATAATCACGGTGGATATCTCTCCGATTATATCATTCAATACCTGCAGCGTAAACCGATGACGCTGAACATTACGCGATGGGGTAAACAGGCAGTAACGCCACCCGAGGCCATTTTTGGTCCAAAAGTGATGATTATTAATCAATTTTCGGGCTCAGGCGGTGATGCACTGCCCTGGTATTTTAAGAAAGATTCGATAGGCACGATTGTTGGTGAGCGTACCTGGGGCGGCCTTGTTGGCATTGGCGGCTATCCCCCGCTGATGGATGGTGGAAGCATTACGGCTCCCCGCACAGCTGTGGAAGGATTACATGGCACCTTCCCGGTCGAAAATCATGGTATTTCCCCGGATGTGACAGTATGGCAAAATCCACAGAAAATGCGCAATGGACATGACCCACAGCTGGAAAGAGCTGTTAAAATTGCGATGCACAAACTAAAAGAGCATCCTCCCAAGCATTACAAGCGTCCGCCGTGGCGAAATTATCATCCGCATTTACCCCCACTACCTCAACCGAATGGGGGCGGAAGCAGCCAATAAATAACTTGTAAATGATAAATTTCAAAGCCCTTTCGGATCAAAGGTCCGGAAGGGCTATTTTATTTAAAAGGGTTTTGAAAACCACCCATTTGTATCATTTTGAACTTGTTTTAGAATTTCACGACCGTTTTATAGCCTTTAAACATAGATCCTGAAATCCCTCAAGTTCAAGGTCAAGCAGTTTTTCACCCGCCGGTGATTTTTTGTTGCTTTTGATCACTCGAAAGTAATATCAAGAACAGAATATGATCAGTTTGAATGATAGGCCAAAATGCTGATTGGGATTTACGTTTATGTAATAATCGATATGTAATAAATTAGCACCAAGGCAATAAGAGAAGCTTAGTCAAATAAATTCATTAATTTTTCGGTGGCTTTTACGGGATTGGGAGCACAGCAAATGGCAGATGACACAGCGATCATATCCGCGCCTGCCGCTATGACATCGCTTGCATTTTCCAGGGTAATTCCCCCTATCGCAACAACCGGAATAGACAGGGATTTACTAACTTTTTGGAGTATGTCCAATCCCCGGGGGGCATAATCCTTTTGTTTAGTTGTTGTATCAAAAATATGGCCCAGGGCCACATAATCGGCACCCTCCGCTTCCACTTGGCGGGCTTCTTTCAGGGTTGAGGAGGTACCGCCGATAATCTGGCCGTCGTTTAAAATCTCGCGGGCTGTCTGTAACGGTAAATCATCCTGCCCAAGATGAACGCCGGTTGCTTCGGCAGCAATGGCAATATCGGTACGATCATTAATAATACTCATTGCATTATATGACCTGCATACATTTACAACCGATTTGGCGTATTTCAATGATTCGCGAGCTCCCGATTGGTTATCCCTAAACTGCACGATATTGGCCCCGCCCCGCAATGCCATCTCAGCTAATTGAGCATGGTTGTATTGATGCTGAATGGATGTATTTGTAACCAGATAAACGCCTTTTAATTTATGTTTCAAAACTTTTTAAGAGAGATTTATTTTATATGAAATAAAATATATTTGTAAGTGCTTTTAAGTTTTTTATAAAAGTCACGCTAAAATAAGAATGCTTAGCCATTTATGCTGAAATGAGTGAACGATTTGTTGTATCTCCGGGGTAGTTAGAGATGTAAAAATGTCGCTTTTCCCAGCATAATTTATGCTTTGTTCATATTAAGCACCTGCTTCCACTTACCAACTTTCTTTTTTACAGAAGAACTTTTCATAATGGATGATATGCCGGCGACACCCGCAGCCCCGGCTTTGAAACATTGCGTACCCCGCTTTGGTGTGATGCCTCCCACTGCAAAGACTGGACATGAAACATTTTCTGATACCTTTTGCAATTTATTTATACCCTGCGGCTGGCCGTATGAAGCTTTTGAAGGCGTATGAAATACGGGACCAAACATTAAAAAATCAGCACTTGCCCTGCATGCCTCCCGGGCCCGCTGTACGCTATGTACGCTGGCACCAATGATTAGATCATCTTTTAGTTCCCGAATTGTTTTTGGCGATAAACTTGTCTCCCGGCAGTGAACGCCATCGGCCCCGGCTGCCAGCGCAATATCAACCCGATCGTTGATAAACAGTAATGCATCATAACGCGCTGTAACCTGGCGCAGCTGCTGTGTCAGTTCAAAAAGCCGGCGGCCGCTCAAGTCTTTTTCCCGCAGTTGTAGCGCCTTGATGCCATACCTGCAAGCTTCCTCAACAACCTCTGTTATAGAACGAGGAGCACAGGCTTTTCGATCAGTAATCAGGTAGTAGCTGAAATTTAGTTTATTCACGGGCAGCAGACATTTCCATTTTCCCCTTTTCCGGGCTTGACGCTTTGGCGTACAGCCGGCGAGGCATTCGTCCCGATTCAAATGCCAATTGGCCCGCTTTAATTCCATGTTTCATGGCTCGTGCCATTTGAACCGGATGTTTTGCCTGGGAGATAGCCGAATTCATTAAAACGCCATCCATTCCCATTTCCATAGCCATTGCAGCATCAGAAGCAGTTCCGATACCTGCATCTACAATTACCGGTACATCAATCTGGTCCCTAATAATCTTCAGATTATAGGCGTTTTGTATGCCCATGCCTGAGCCGATTGGCGCTCCCAGGGGCATTACCGCTGCACAGCCCATAGCGGCCAGCTTGCGACAGGTAATGGGATCATCATTGGCATAAGGAAGGACGGTAAAACCTTCCATTATCAATTTTTCAGCCGCTTTCAATAACTCCGGGACATCCGGGAAGAGTGTCTCATCGTCACCGATTACTTCCAGCTTAACCCAGTTTGTGTCGAGTGCCTCGCGGGCCATCTTAGCCGTTAACACGGCTTCTTTGGCATTATAACAGCCAGCCGTGTTCGGCAGTATGAAGTAGTCATCTTCCTCAAGATAACTCAAAATATCCTGATTGTATCTGCGCTGCAAATCAGCCCGGCGCAACGCAACAGTGACGATCTCTGTACCACTTGCGCGCAGTGCCCGTTGCATCGTATCGGGATCGGGGAATCGCGCACTGCCCACAATCAGTTTAGAATCAAACTCCCTGTCAGCAATTTTTAATTTGTTCATAATTTTTGAAAAACTTGGTTTGGTTGTGTTTATGGATCCTCATCCGCCCTGCGTGGCACGGATAATTTCAATATGGTCGTTTTCATCTAATTCATAATCCTGGAATTTGTTTTTGGGGACTACCGTATCATTTACCGCTACGGCATAACCTCCCTGGTCCATATCAAAGTCAAGTTCAAGAAGTAATTGCTCCAACGTTTGCGCATCGATGGATTGTTCATCTCCATTGACAATCAAATGCATAAAAAAGTCTATTTTTTTGTAATTATTTTAAAATCTGTCGGGTTTACACAGATGCAAAATTTGTGAGGGTTGCCTGTCCAATATATAATTTATCAAATTATAAACAGTGACCGGGGTCAACAAAATTCCGTTTCTAAAATGGCCGGTAGCATAATAAAGGTTTTCAATTTCACTTTCGCCAATGACGGGCGCATGATCACGGCTTGAGGGACGCAGTCCGGCGATCATTTCTTCGATGGGCAGATCATATATCGAAGGCACAACTTCCCAGCCGTCCTCGAGCAGTTCTTTCATGCCTCCTGCTGTAATTTCGGTATTGAAACCTTGTTCCTCGCTTGTTGCCCCGAGGCGAAGGGTACCGTTTTCCTTAGGGACCAAATACATGCGAGGCGATCGGATAATCGTTGAAGGATCGCATTCTTGCGTCTTCTGCAGCGTTAGAATCTGTCCTTTCACCGGTCGTATGCCCAATTTGGAAGCGGGAGTTTCGATATCACCAGTCCATGGGCCGGCAGTAATAACAACACTGTCGTGTTTAATATATTTTTCTTCCGTCGTGATGCCAGTACAGGTGCCATGTTCGGCATGAACCCTGGTAACTTTGGCATTTTCTTTTAGCGTACCGCCCCGGTTTAAAAAGGCCTCCTTCAAGCTTTTGAGCAGCTGACGATTATCAATTTGGCCGTCATCGGGCAGCCAAACCCCGGAAACGACATTGGGTGAAAGCAGTGGCTCGCGTTCCCGGGCTTCCGTCCCGGTCATCATTTCCACTTTTAAGTTCAATTCTTTCCGAAAATTGTATAACCTGCTGAGATGCTCCGTGTCATCACGGTCGATACCCACCAAGAGCGTGCCGCAGCGGTCTAAATGGGGAACAGAGCTACTGTCTTCGGATAGTTCATCCAAAAAGCGCGGATATAATTGCAGGCTTTTTTGCCCGAGTTCCATGATTTCCACTTCTTCGAAGCCCACTTCAGCGTAAGGAGCCAGCATGCCTGCCGCCACCCGGCTGGTGTGTTGACCGATTTCATCTTTTTCATAGAGTGTAACAGGAACGCCCCGGCGCAAAAGCTGCCAGCCTATACTCAATCCGATGATTCCACCGCCGACAATTGCTAAGTTATTTGATTTATTATTCATCTTATTATTTATCCATTTAAACGAACATCTGTTATTGAAATGACCGGAAGATGCCACCCCAACAACCATGAACCAAGAAAAATGGCTGCCCAGCAAATTATCAGGATGATATCAGCCTTTGAAAAGCCGATGCGATAATAGTATGTTCGATCGGCCTGGTTGTTGAAACGGCGCGCTTCCATGGCCACAGCAATTCGCTGGGCGCGACGTATGCTCTGGGCAAGAAGCGGTATGGCATACAGGTGAAGGGCTTGCATCATTCCATTTAAATTTTTTGAAACCTGAACGCCTTTGACTTTGTAGGCCTGCCTGAGCGTTCTGAATTCACTCATAATTAATGGCAGCAGCCGAACGGATGCCATAAACCCGTACGCATATTTGGGCGGAAGCCTGAGCTGCCTCATCAGTGAATAAAACAGCAATACCGGCCTTGTAGTGAGAACGAACAATAGTCCCATCAACCCAAAGCAGAGCGCCCGTAAACCTACATGAATGCCGCGGTAGAAACTTTCTCGGGTAATCTGCACGATTCCCCAGTGCCACCAGAGTGTGGATCCCTTTCCGAAGAAAATCATTGAGGTGCTCGTGGAAAAGAATACGAATAAAAACGGAAGCATAAGCAGCATTACGCGCGATCTTGGATGGCCGGAACCCGCCAGCACCAATACTATGAGTGCGGCGGTGAGTGGAAACATGACATTCACGTTTTGAATAAACAAAATCGCGATAATGCCTGCCAGCATAAGTAAAAGCTTGGTTACCGGATTAACCCGGTGCAGCCAGGATGTATAGGTAGAATTATATAGCATGGATATCCTCGGTCCTTGAATTTTCAAGTCGTTGCCCCGGACGATCGAACTTCAATTTTCCATCTGCAATTTTCCACCATCGCGTGGCAAATCGCTGCACTATCGCAAGATCATGGGTTGCCATTAATATAGCGGTACCTGATTGCCGGTACTTTTCCAATTGTTCCAGAATGGCAAAGGTATTAACCGCATCCTGTCCGAAAGTCGGTTCATCCAGCAAAAGCAGTTTTCGTTTTTTTACAGTCGTGGCCGCGATACTCAGCCGCCGCTGCTGGCCGGTTGAGAGCTGGTATGGATTTTGCGCCGCAACTTTATGCAATCCATATTGCTTTAAAGTTTCCCTGCTTCTGCGAGGGACTTCACTTCCATTGATTTCAGGACATTGCTGATGAAGCGTAAAAATTACTTCTTCGCGGGCGCTTTGGGCAACGAACTGCAGCTCCGGATTTTGAAACACAAAGCCGATATCGGCGGCTACCTGTTCTGTACTTTCGACATTTTCACCACAAAATAGTACGTCACCTTTTTGATCGATCAATTGCATGAGTGCCAGTAAAAGCGTGCTTTTGCCCGCTCCATTCGGACCGGTCAACGCTATCCATTCTCCCGGATAAATGTCCAGGGCAGGCATCTCGAGCCGTTTAGTTTCATCACGATATCCTTCGAGGTGATCAATTTTGAGTACCGGCTGGGGATTTTTGTTATCAGTTGAATTCTCTGATAGCTTTAACCTATTTGATCGCTTGCTGTCGTAATTAGGCCAGCTCCGTGTATGCCAGATGCCGTATTGATCAAGCAGATACTGATGTTTTTGGCTGATTTGATCCGGGCTTGCATCTATGATTAATTGTCCCTGATCGTCAAGCACCAAAACCCGATCAATAAAATCGATCATTTCTTCTATTTTATGTTCAACAATCAGGAGTGTTTTATCTTCGCTGAGTCCACGTACTTTTTCCCAGATCATCTCCGTTCCCCCAGGATCCAGTAAAGCCGTCGGTTCGTCTAAAACCAATGTTTCCGGTTCTAATGCGAGGGCAGAAGCCAAGGCCAGCCGCTGCTTTTGTCCCTGCGATAATGTCTCAATCGGACGATGCGGTTCATCAAACTCCAGTCCCACAAGATTGAGATAGTGCAAAATGAATTCAGGCATATCCTCAGTCGGTACAGCGCGGTTTTCCAGCACAAAGGCAATCTCCTCATCAACAAACGGCATGCAAAATTGCGAATCGGGATCCTGAAAAACATAACCCCAGTTATCAAATGTGCTGCAATGTTCGCACCTTAGTGGCATTTCTATGACCTCGGGAATGAGTCCGGTTAGTACTTTAAGCAAGGTGGATTTGCCCGAGCCTGAAGGTCCCAATAACAGGGTATTTTCATTCCGGCGTATTTTTAGCGACAAATTCCTGAAAAGACGCGCTACCTGACGTGGAAACTGTAAGTGTAACCCGGAAATTTCTGCGGCCGGAGCTGAGGCTTCAGTATGTGAAGAGACATTTTGCATGTTATTTCATTTCAGTAGACTGATCATAAAGAGGACGAACCAGGGAAGTGACGCCGGTTTTTTCAAGTGCTCCTACTAACCGGTGGGCCATATATCCGGCAATGAAAATGGCCCCAATAAGGCGAAGACCAATGAGCAGCGCCAGATTCCAGAAAGCCAGATCACCGATATAGCCCTGCAGGGAATCCATTACCAGCGACCCTGCTGTAGCAGCCGCAGCTGCCACCATTGCCACACCCACTGAATATTTTCGATAGCCGAACGCCGCAAAAACAAGCTCGGCGCCGGCGCCCTGTATCAGACCCGCCAGCAGCGCAGCCAGGCCCCATTCCGAACCAATAAGAAATTCGGCCGAGGCGGCAGCCACTTCAGCCAGCAACGCCACGCCGGGCTTGCGTAACAACAAGTATGCCACCGTCGATGCAATGAACCACATGCCATAAATAATTTGCTCAAGATGAAGGCCGAGGGGTTTGAGCGCATAATAAAGCGGTCCCCAAAGTTTATAAATCACTCCAAATACCAGGGCTATGACCGTGGTTACCAGGATATCAGTGAGTGTTAAGTGATAGTTTTTTTTCATTGTATGCAGCTTATTTTATGAAACAGGGAGTGAATCAGACGGTTTTTGCGGCCATTGTTCTTGCCGGTATGCACTGTCCCAGAACATCCATTCCATCTGCGAAGCCCGTACAAAGGCCCGCTTCATTTCCTGTTTGCGTTTTTCGTCTTCACGGCTGGCTGCTTTATTGGTTATGGCAATAGCTTTTTCCACGCTTTCCCGGAATTCTTCGCCGGCATACGTATCAATCCAATCCTGATACGGATTATCCGGCGCGCTGTGTTCAAAGATATGCATTCCCACCTCGCGATAGATCCAGAAACAGGGTAAAAGCGCTGCGACGGCAACCGCATTATCCCGGGTTGATGCGGTGGAGCGAATAAAGTTGGTATAGGAAAAACAGGCCGGCGATTTCTGTACATCCATCTCGGTATTATAGCGCTCGTAAAATTGTTCGTGCAATTGACGCTCCACCCGGATGACGTTCGTGGCAAATTCCAGAAATTGATGCATCTGTTCATTATTTGCGGAATGGACGCCTGTCAGCGCCAGTGCCCGGCAAAAGTCAGACAGGTAAAGCGTGTCCTGTTTCATATAAAAGAGGAATTTTTCCCGCGGCAGCCTACCCTCCGATAGTTCGCTAATAAACGGATGTGCCAAAATGGCGTCATAAATGGGAGTGATTTGTTCCCACAACTGATCGGTAAAACTCATTATTTCTACATTTTTTAATTTTAAATATTAATCCCACGACTGATAAAAGTGATGCAAGGGGCCGTGGCCCTGGCCCAGCCGGTATTCACTGCCTGCGGCAATAGCTTCGGTGATATAGTTTTTAGCTTCCTGAACCGATTCGGGCAGTTTCATTCCTTTGGCCAGTCCCGCAGCGATTGCCGATGAGAGCGTACAGCCGGTACCATGGGTATTTTTAGTGTGAATGCGTTCCGATTTATACCAGTACAGGTCGTTGCCGTTTTCATCAGGAGCATTGAGCACCAGGCAATCAACACTTTTCTGATTGCTAAAATGTCCGCCTTTCAACAGGACCGCATGTGGCCCCAAATCGAGCAGTTTTCGGGCTGCTGCTTCCATTTCAGACTGATCTGAAATATTGGTTCCGAGTAGCGTTTCGGCTTCTGGAAGATTCGGGGTGATGACAGTACTCAGCGGGAATAGGGCATCTTTTATCGTCTCAATGGCTTCATCTTTGATCAATTTAGCGCCGCTTTTGGCCACCATCACTGGATCTAAAACCACCTTCTGCACGTTGTGT
>DASQZL010000246.1:0-3196 GCA_035638715.1 Balneolaceae bacterium | reverse complement strand
CTGGATCCATTTTTCATAGGCAGGCGTGTACGACTCTGCGATGACCAGCGCATTCACCCGCACGCTCGATGAACTCAACTCCGCTGCCCATTCTCTGGTCAAAGCCAAAACCCCTCCTTTGGAAGCAGCGTAGCCCGATGTGCCGCCCTGACCTGTTAAAGCAACTTTTGAAGCAATATTTATGATGTTTCCCTTGCTTTTCTTTAGGTACGGAGCTGCATATTTCGTCATGCCGAAAAAATGGGCAAGATTTAATTTTAATGAATTAATGAAATCATCATACGAATTTTCCAGGCCCACGCGGTCGTTGATTCCAAGATTATTTACGAGCGCATCGATGCGGTCAAATTCTGATACGGTCTGTTCAACAGCTGTTTTACATCCCTGATCCGTTCGAAGATCCGCCTGCACAAAAAATGCCTTGTTACCATCATTGTTTAATTCATCAGCCAGCTGACTGCCCCTGGGGTGCTTATCAATAATCACCGGAATAGCCTTTTCATTGGCGAGGTGACGGACGATCGTTTCTCCGATACTGCCGGACAAACCGCCCCCGCCTGTAACAATCACAACTTTATCTTTCAAATTTAAATCCATTCGTACTTTTCAGGTTTACTCATTTTTAAATTTTTATTCCAACTTATTATTGGGCTGTCCATCCACCATCGACAACCATGACCGACCCATTCGTTGAGCCGGCCTCATCGGAGGCCAGATATACCGCCATTGCGGCCACTTCTTCCGGCGATACCAACCGGCCGTGCGGTTGACGCTCATTCATCGCCTCGCGGGCTGCGGCCGGGTCATCATACCGCTGGGTGATGCGTTCCACCCAGGGCGTATCGACCGTGCCCGGGGCAATACAATTGATGCGAATGCCCTCGCGTGCGTGATCGATTGCAGAAGCGCGCGTCAATGCCATCACCCCGCCCTTTGCCGCGCAGTAGGCGGCCCGATCTTTGACGCCCACAATCGCTGCCACCGAGGCCATATTAATAATCGATCCCTTCTGCTGGCCCTGCATCACCGGGATGGCATGTTTCATCCCTAAAAAAGTGCCTTTCATGCAGATATCAATGACTTTCTGCCACTCCGCTTCCGAGGTTTCCGGCGCCTGGGCTGCTACCCCGAATCCGGCGTTATTCACCAGCACGTCCAGCCGGCCCCACCGGTCAGACACATAATTAACGGCTTTTTGAAAATCTTCGGCCCTGGTGACATCCAGTTTCAGGCTTTCAGCCCGCGAGGAGTCTACATCACTGGCCGCTTCTTCAGCTTTGGTTCGATCGATATCGGTAAATAAGACCCGGGCATCTTCCTCCACAAAACGCCGGGCAATCGCTTTTCCGATTCCCGAAGCGGCTCCCGTTACGATGGCGCATTTTTCTTCAAGTCGGCTCATAATATTAATTGGCTTTGGTTACTGGATTATGTAATTCCCCGATGCCTTCGACCCACGTTTTCACCTTGTCTCCGGGCGTTAAAAATACCGGTGGTTGGCGGCTGAAGCCCACGCCCTGCGGTGTTCCCGAGGCGATAATATCGCCGGGCTCCAGCGTAAATGAATGCGATAATTTTGAGACCAGCGCAGCCACACCGAAAATCATATTTTTCGTATTGTCCTCCTGCAGGGTTTTCCCGTTTACACTGCAGCCCAAGTCAAGAGATTGAGGCTCAGGGACCTCATCAGCTGTAACGATGAGCGGCCCCATGGGACAAAACGTATCGAGTGATTTTCCGCGCACCCACTGCTCGTCGCTAAACTGCAAGTCGCGCGCTGATATATCATTAAGTACGGTATAGCCGAAGACATACGACAGGGCTTCCTCTTGCGATACATTTTTAGCTTTTTTACCGATGATGATTCCCAGTTCTACCTCATAGTCCACTTGGTCTGTAAGATCGACGGGAATTTCGATGGCATCGGTCGCGGAAATAATCGAACTCGGAAATTTGGTAAACACAAGCGGGTGTTCCGGCACTTCCATTTTCGACTCCGAGGCGTGGTCGAGATAATTCAGGCCGATCGCTACAATCTTGGAAGGATTTGCCAGCGGAGCCGCAAAGGAATCCTCATCCGGAACATTAATCTCAGCATCGGCATTATTAATCTTCATTTTCAAGTCATCAAAGCCAGCCGGGGCCAGCCGGATCAGATCCATCATCGCTCCTTCAAACCCCAGCTTTTTTAGAAGAATGGATTTTCCATTTTTCAAAGCGACAAGATCACCATTGGTAAGCGTTGCAAATTTCATAAATCTCCTTGTTTATACTTTAATAAGCTTTTGGAAAATAAGTCATTATATTTTTCAAATATCATGGTGTAATTCACAAAAAGCACTGTAAAAACGAACAGGCATAATATTTATAAATATTCTCAAATTTAAAAATTGCTTTGGTCCCCACTTTTTCGGGTTGAATCCCGTACAATTAGCTCCGTGGCAAGCATCGTCTTCTGGGTGACCGTGGTGGTGCTCTCATCATTGATTTGATTCAGAAAAAGCTGCGCCGCCAGGCGCCCCATTTCATCACTGTGCTGATCGGTACTTGTTAGTGATGGCGTTACAAAACTATCAAATTCCTCATTACTGAACCCGGCTACGGCGACCTGATCAGGTATTGCAATTCCACGCTCTTTCAATACTTGTATAGCACCAATCGCACTATAATCGCTGGTTGCAAAAATTGCATCCGGTATGGTCGAAGCATCCAGCAATTGCCCGGTAAAATCCCTGGCCGATTGCATTTTCATATCGCCTTCGAATACGATGTCTTCATCGAACGCCAAATCGTGATCCAGCAAGGCCTGCCGGTATCCCCTGAAACGCTCATTATAAATATGGACATGGCTAAACCCACCGATATAGGCGATCTTTTTACAGCCCTGATCAATCAGATGCTCCGTCGTACGATAGCCTCCCTTAAAATCATCGATCGCGACCACGTGGGTGTCAATAGCTTCATTAAAGCGATCGAACAGAATCAGCGTAACCCCCCGGTCTAAAACTTTTTGATAATGCTTAAAATCGGTTGTTCCCATTGCATGCGAAGCCAGGATGCCGTCAACCCGCGCCTCAAGCATGGTTTCGATACTCGAGCGCTCATCTTCAACATTGTCATGCGACTGGGTGATAATAACCCGGTAGCCATTTTTCTTCAGCAGTACTTCAATACCTCGAATCGCTTTGGCGAAAAA
>DASQZL010000245.1:0-4590 GCA_035638715.1 Balneolaceae bacterium | reverse complement strand
TTCCAGGTTATGGGTGGCAGCCAGTCCGATCATCTGGGTTTCTTCACCCCGCATCACATCACTGGAGCTGCAGATGCCTGAAACCAAAAGAATATCATGAGGAAATTCTTCTGCTTTTGGGATTTGTTTAATCGGTAATTGGGAGCCGTCAAGGAGAAAAGGAAGGGACCCATAGGGCAATTCTTTCCAACCAATACTGGAGGAGGCCATCCCTGAAATAACAACCGGGACGAAAGCAAGCGGCTGGGCCGAGCGCTCTTCGATTTTAGCTATTTGGGTCGCCAGATAGTTCCGGAATGGCTCCCCAGAAGGAGCGGAAGAGATCGTTTTGACGCCCCGCCGGGAGGTGATGGCCTGCAGCACCGTTCCCGTTTGGTTGTCCACCAGCCTCAGCCGGAACGAGCTTGTGCCCCAGTCGCAACTTAGCATATAGGAATGGTTACGGTCCGTATCCATGGGTAACTATATTGGCATTTACCATTCGATGATCGCCCCGTCTTTTCCGCGCCATATGGGGTTATGCCAATTGTGCCCTTTTTGGGCGGCCTCCCTCACTTTCCCCTCATCGATGTTGACACCAAGACCGGGTTGGTCACTGCGACGGATGTAGCCGTCGGAGATCCTAAAAATATCCGGATTGACCACATAATCCAGCAGATCTGCGCTGTCCTTGTGATAATGGATGCCCTGGCTTGTCTCTTGGAGCAGGGCGTTGGGGGTGCAGAAATCCAGCTGCAGCGAGGCGGCCAGCCCGATAGGACCGAGCGGACAATGTGGAGCAACGGCGATATCATAGGTCTCGGCCATGGCCGCAATCTTGCGCGCCTCCCAGAGGCCCCCGGTGTGACTCAAATCGGGCTGAATGATATCGACCCACCCTTCCTCGAAAAGCTTTTTAAAGTCCCAACGGCCAAACATACGCTCGCCGGTCGCGATCGGCGTGGCGGTGTGGCGGGCTACCTGACCCAGGGCATCCAGATGCTCGGGGAGCAGCGGCTCTTCCAGAAACATTGGCTGCAATGGGCTTAGCTTGTGGGCCAGCTGCTTGGCCATTGCTTTCCGTACGCGTCCGTGAAAATCCAACCCGACGCCGATATCCCAACCGATTTCCTCGCGAATTTCTGTCACTTGTGCTACGATGTGGTTGATTGATGCGGGGCTTTCCACCCATTCGGTTTTTCCTACCGCATTCATTTTTACGTGGCGGAAGCCATCTTCTTGCCGCCGGCGGATCGCCTCGACAAGCTGGGAGGGGCTGTCTCCGCCCACCCATGCATAGACCTTCATCTTGTCGCGCACGGCTCCGCCCAGCAGCTCATAGGCTGGCACACCCAGACGCTTGCCTTTAATATCCCAGAGAGCCTGCTCGATACCGGACAGGGCGCTCATCAAGACCGGCCCGCCCCGGTAAAACTGGCCCCGGTAACATCGCTGAAACAGATCCTCGATACGGCTGGGATCTGCCCCGATCAGCTCGTCGCGGAACTCCCTGACGGCGGCGGCCACCGTATCGGCTTTACCCTCGAGAGTGGGCTCGCCCCAGCCTTCGATGCCCTCCGCGGTGGTAATTTTTACGAACAGCCACCGGGGCGACACCTTAAACAGCGTAATACGTTTAATCGTGTCCATAACCTTTCTTACTAAAAAATAGCAAGTTAAAACAGTGGGTGCTCTTCTGCAAACGATAATACGGAAGATGTAGCAGAATATCCGACCGCGGGAGGGTTACCACACGATAGTTCTTACCCACAGGTTTGCTATTGGACATATTGCGGTCCAGCTCTCGGCTAATAGTATCGAATCCTTTGGGAACTTTGCGAACCGTCGGTTGGCGCAATTAAATGGCGTGCAGAAGCATTAATTTTACCTACATTTAAATGAAACTGAATTTCGTTTTAATTATCAAAATTAAAGCTTATGTAAGGTGTTGCTTAACCGACTAAGTGAGGATCCCTATGTGTCGTTTGCTTCACTTGGAAGTGCAACGAAAAAGTAGACAGCAGGTTACGCACGTCATGCGGCTAATTGTTCATGGGTAATGCATCTATATGTACCACCAAATCAAGAAATAATGTCTATTTTAGGAAAAGTTTTAATGAAAGAGCAATCTCAAAAGAAAAGTACAACACTAAAAAACCCCGCTTAAAACGAATTAAGCGGGGTTTTTGTCAAGCACGCCCGGAAGGACTCGAACCCACAACCTTCTGGTCCGAAGCCAGACGCTCTATCCAGTTGAGCTACGGGCGCAGTTTTCAAAAAAATCAAGCAGTTGTCTTAAAGAACTACTCGATATATGAGATTATTCCATCATACCTTCGATATAAATCAAAAATTATGATTTAAAAAGATTCCTGCATCAACCAAGTCACCCATTCGCATAAATAATAGCAAAAGGACGAACGGTGAGGGAATACAAATGCAATGATGGATGTCAAATATAATAACATTTCCGAATTATACACAATTGGAAAAATATCTTCTGTACTCAATAAAATCCTGGGAAAAATACTATAAACTTAAAGCTCCATTATCTTTGGCTCCAGCCATTCCCCAAATTAGCGTATTACACTTTATCGGTTGTATATATTTGGCAGATGAATGGTATTCCCCTCTTTATCAACAATATTCAAATCATATCGAATAACAATGCGTGTGCCGACCGGAGCGTAATAATAAACGTACCATGCACCCGCCTCGGAAAGCCCAATACAACCGTGAGAGTAAGCTTTACCCAGGGTCTCGGGGTTGGTCGTTGGATGGATAAGCTCGCCGTAGCGTATACCGTTGATTTCAGGTTCCAGCCACGGAATATTTGGCAATGCGGTCAAAACGCCATCATCACGCCGGGTGACATGGTAAGCATGATTATTAACAGGATTTATAAAGACTGGATTTTTTATAACCCGGACGATGGTCCCCTTCCCGGTATGTGTACGCAGGTTCACGACCCTGCCCGCCATGGCAAGGTATTCACTTTCATTACGACCTACACGCACCGGGAATTCATGGACCACTTTACCTTTTTGCCAGATCCGGAGCTTAAATTCGGGTATATTTATATCCAGATAGGTCTCCTTAAAAAGTTGCTTCAGGCTGTCTACCGCTGCAGAATCCGGAATGATTAGCTGTTGACCCGGTCTGAAAATAGTAAGTTTTTTAGGATCACGATTGATTATTCCCCGCTTTTTTAAACGATAATAATCGGTAGCAGCCAGCGAATCTATCACCCAGGGATTATTGCGTACGATCAAGTACTCCGAGACTGGATAAGAGAGCAGAGAGTCATATTTTTGTACGAGGTTATCCATCACCTTAAAATAGTCCCCGAGCTTTACCGTATCTTTAAAAGTGTAGGTTATTTGGGCTCTGGGCCTATTTATTTTTTTCACGGGGCTCTTTGCAGGAGAAATATCGGAAGAAGCAACGGTCCCTTTTGATGAATGGCAAGACAAAAGAAGCATAGCCGTCGCCAGCAGTAAAAATATATTTGTTAATCTTGCTATTTTCATGATTAAATTTATAAAATGACTTTAAGTTCCGAATTTTGTACTTATTACGTCCCTTGGTATGGCAACTTGGAGACCAAGACAGCCTTTTCATATTTTTTCCAGACTAATATATCAAAAAGCTGGGTTGCCCCTTATCATAATATTCAACAAAAACCAACTAAGCGGAGGCCTTTGCAGGTCTTCAAAATTACGCCTGCGCGAATATCCCTCGTTGTCGGAAGCCCCGAAATGATAAAATTCTTAATTTTCAAAATCTTCCAGACATTTAACAGATTTGATTTTTGTTGGGGTTTATTTTCAAACTTGAATTTATCAAAATTAGTGGTCGCAAGAGGTGCTTATTTTATTATATGCTTTGTGGTCTAAATCCGTATTAATTCGTAAGGTGAGATATTACACTGGCAAATGTTCCCATTATTATCTCGTTTTCACAGGTCCTTTGTTAGGCAAGTGGGTGATGTTTTTCATATCATTGCCCGGATGCGGAATTGCCGATAGCGTATCTTAAAAGTTATAAACAGGATTGAACGAAGAGGTAAATAGCCATTGTACTCACAACCGGGCTACCCATTGCAAAGCAAGAAGGTCTTTTATTTCATTTTGGAAATGAAAACAAAAATATCGACGTTTATTATACTCATGTGATAGAATAATAATGCGAGACTTCTATGATTACACTTAAAAATTTTAAAGAACATAACCGGTATGTCGGTTTGCCCGATCCCCGGAATGAAGATATTGACGTAGGAAGATATCAGGATACTGATTCACCTCGATTAAAGTCCGATCCCGTGATGATCGACTTTTATCGCATTTCCTATAAGAGTAACTATATGAATAAGATTGCACCTGATTATAACGCGGGAAATCCTCAGCCTTTTTCCGGCATATTTTTGTATAGCCCGAAGCATCCTCTCGAGTGGGACCTCGACCAGCAGATTGAGGGATTTTATCTGCAATTGAGCAAGGAGCTGATCAATAACCACCGCTATTTATTCCAAAACCATATGGAATATGGCCAGCATGAGCCTTTACATCTGACGAATAGTGAGGAAAAGGAAGTTCAGGATATTTTCCAGTC
>DASQZL010000244.1:0-2406 GCA_035638715.1 Balneolaceae bacterium | reverse complement strand
TCACCGGCCTGGGTGAAAGGCACTTTACTTCCGGAATAGGTAACTTTTCGATTTAAATAATGAAAAATACTGTCCTGCTCGGCCTTTTTGTCCTTCAGGGTTTGGGCGATTTGCTGCCCCAGCTTGCGGGCTTTTTTATCGGCTTTTATACGCTTATTGACCTGCTGTTTGCGACGAATTTCTGCTACAACATAATTCCAGCTATTTATGAGAGGCTGCCGCGGGATACCAAACGCACTGAGCTGAAATTTAATCTTGCCCCGGTAATCATCCAGCGATGAAATATACTTCTCTTTTTTTACGGCCGGAATATTGATGGCCCGCCAGGTTTCCCGGACAATGGGCGGCGGCTGCGGGTAGGTAAAAACCTTGGGTTCATGATTGCTGGTATCAATGCGGGTAAAAAAATGATCAACATGCCCGGAATAATTTTGTACTACTCCTTTGTATCGCAAATATTTGGGATAGGTAATCGTTACCTCGGCCCTTTTGGTAGGCACCTGATGAGCCAGATAAAAATCGGGCAGCTCTTCAATAAAACGGCGGCGAATCGTATAAGTATAATCAATCACTGAGCCGTCTTTTACATCCGGCATTGTAAATTCTTTTATGTTATAACGCGAATTAAGATTGATCGTACGAATATTATTTTTATTGAGCGGCACACGCTTCGTCGGACTTTGGTAAGTATAGCCACTAATATTCGTCACGCTTTCAATATTGTTAGCAAAATAATAGGGAATCCCTACCAGTGAAGCCTCTTTGGCTGAAGCATCAAAAATTTTCTTTCGCACGTGATATTTCAGTACGGCTACTATCGTCGAATCATTTTGCTGAAACGTGACATTCAGCTTTTTCAGCGAATAAAGGTAGGGTTCGTTGGGGTTATTCGGGTACTGCCCTTTGGCAAAAAGGGAATCCGGAATAGGACCGAGATCTGAAGATGATGAAGTACTCTGACCAAAAACAATGCCATGTAACAAAAAAAAGCATAGCAGGAAACCCGCCATTTGTTTGATTATGGTTCTATACATCGTTATCTCTTCTGATCAAATAATTTATCAAAGGTCTGAACCCGTTTATTATGCCATTCCCAAATAATTTTAGGACAAATGGCTCTTTCATGCAATTGTTGGTGTGGTAAAAAGGTGATAAACTGAAATTAGAGCTATTTTAAAACGCCTTTATTGTGATTTACAACGGATGTCGATCTTTATTAATTCTATTCTGTGAGTGAATTTTTTACAAATTGCCCCTTATTGTAAATAGCCAATGCCCGCCCGGTCATTTCTGACCCAAGATAAGGTGAATTTTTTGACTTTGACCGCACTTTTTTTTCATCATACGTCCACTGTTCATCCGTATTAAAGATCGTAAGATTTGCTGGTTCTCCTTTTTTGATTTTTGGAATACTGATGTTCAAAATTTTTCTCGGATTTTCGATTATTTTTTTCAACACTCCCTGCAGGTCCATTTTATCCGGTTCGATGAGCCGCCGTACAGCTACCGGCCAGGCTGTTTCCAACCCAATGATGCCATTCGGGGCATAAATAAATTCCACTTCTTTTTCCTCGATAGCGTGCGGAGCGTGATCAGTGCAAATAGCATCAATCGTGCCATCGGCCAGTCCTTCAATCATCGCATCAACATCGGCCCGGGTGCGCAGCGGCGGGTGCATTTTGCAATTGGTATCGAAATTACGGCGTTCAATCTCTTCATCCGTCAAATCAAAATGGTGTGCACAAACTTCTGTAGTGATATTTACACCATCGGCTTTAGCGCGACGCACCAGGTCAACCGCTTTGGCCGTGCTGATATGCGCAACGTGTACATGTCCGCCGGTAAACTGAGCGAGCAAAATATCTCGGGCGATCATCACTTCCTCGGCAACTCCGGGCGTGGCTTCCAGACCCAGCCGGGTAGAAACCTGTCCCTCGTGCATGTGGCACGGCCGCGAAAGCCGCAAATCCTCTTCATGATTGATGATTGGCATATCAAGCATGGACGAATATTCAAGAGCCACGCGCATGAGCTCAGAATCATAGACCGGATCGCCGTCATCACTGAAAGCCACGGCACCGCCCTTTTGCATATCGGCCATTTCAGCGATGGTTTCCCCCGCCCTCTTTTTGGAGACACAGCCAATCGGATGCACTTCTACCGGCAATTTCTCCGCTTTGGCTTTGATGAATTCAACCACATCACGCGTGTGGATCGGTGGTTCGGTGTTGGGCATGCAAGCTACCTCGGTAAAACCGCCGAATGCGGCCGAACGACAACCCGTTTTAATCGTTTCCTTGTGTTCAAATCCCGGTTCGCGCAGGTGCACATGCATATCCATCCATCCCGGCGAACAGTAGGCGCCTTCCGCGTCAAAAACTTCTTCATCACCTGCGGGCGTTAGAT
>DASQZL010000243.1:0-5230 GCA_035638715.1 Balneolaceae bacterium | reverse complement strand
AAAAAAAGTATCCTGGGTATTATTCCAGTTTTTCTTCTATTTGATCCAGTCGTTTTTCCAGCTCCATCAATTTGTGCAAAATAAGAATATGTGTCTTTTTGGCATCAATGCCGACAACGCTTTCCTCACTCGAAATCATTGATTCAATTTCTTCGTAAATATCTTCCGGTATTTTTTCCATAAATTTGCCATTAAATATTCTTATAAATGATGTAACTACCCATAAAAATAAGAAAGATTGCGAAACCTTTTTTCAATCTCTCGTTGGAGATTTTTGAGCTGATTTTTTTGCCCGTAAAGCTCCCAACCGCTCCTATCAGCCCAAAAATAATCATAAAGTGCACGTTGATCGATAAATTTATTTTTCCAAGTACATCCAGATATTTCACAAAGCCCGTTGCGCTTTGCATGGTCACAATGACCAGGCTGGTGCCCACCGCCAAATTCATCGGCAATCCGCCCAGCAGCACCAGTGCCGGTACAATCAAAAATCCACCTCCCACACCTATCAGACCGGTAAGCGTCCCAACACCAATGCCCTGTAAAATAATCCACCAGGGAGAAATGCTTTCTCTCGCTTTAGACGGGTCGTCCGGTTTTTGATCGCGGAACATCATGACGGAAGCCAGCAGCATGATCCCGGCAAATATCAGCAACTGGATTTCCGCCAGAATATAATGTGCTAAAAAAGCTCCAAAATAGGCGCCAGCCATTCCCGGCAGGCCGAACAACAATACACTTTTCCAATGCACTTTTTTTTGGAGGGCATAAGGAATAAAACCTGTCAGTGCAATGAATCCAACAATACCCAGTGATTCGGCGATTGCCACCTTTTTCGGTTCACCAAGCATGTAGATGAGTATGGGCACCGTTAATATCGACCCCCCTGATCCCAGTATACCTAAAGAGAGTCCTACCGCAAGCGCGCCGATCAAGGGTAAAATCATATCTCGTCGCTATAAACTATGTATAAATATTTTGTGATGATGCTATTTCCCATTTTTCCAGTTTGAGAAATCATCAATGACGCATTTCAGCCGAAACCCTGCTTTTGTCAGCAGACTGCTGGCATAAGAAGAACGCTGCCCGCTTGCACAATGAACCAGCAATTCCTTATCGCGGGGCAGTTCATCCAGATACTCGGATAACCGCGTGTGAGCGATATTTTCCGCATCCGGAATGTGGCCCTCCTGATATTCGGTAGCTTTCCGTACATCAAGTACCTGAATATCATTGCTGTCCCGAAGTCGATTAACCTCTTCAAAATCAATAACCTCTATATGGTTTGTTTCACCGTCCCACTGTCTTAAATCACCCGGTGTTGCATAACCCTTGATATGATCCAACCCAACGCGTACCAGATCTCGCACAGCCTGTTCAAGGTTCTTTTCCTCAATGATCAGGTATATGTCATCATCCGGCTCCACATACGATCCTGCAACGGTATTAAAACCATTATCATCGTAGCTGGCTAAAAGCGATCCGGGAAGGTGCCGCTCCATAAACGCCTTTCCATCCCGCGTATCAACAATGGTTCCCGGAGAATTAATCATTTCCTCAATAGAAATTTTTTGAGGGGCAGGCAGGGCAGTCAATATAGGCGGCCCTTCTTTGTTCACTTTTTTCATGCGTCCGAAATAGAGTGGGGGTTCCGGCTGACCATCGAGTATGTAATCCACGAATTGTCCTTCACTTTTTGAAGCTCTGAATGCAAGACTAAACTGGCGTTCATAGCCTACCGTTGATATGGGTACGGATCCCATCGCTTTGCCGCATGCACTTCCGGCTCCGTGTGCCGGCCAAACCTGAAGATAAACCGGAAGGCTTTTAAAGGCTCGTACAGAGTGATAAAGATCTTTGGCCGCCGGCTCCATCGCCCCTTTGATACCTGCTGCTGTTTCAAGCAAGTCGGGCCGGCCGACGTCACCAACGAACACGAAATCGCCGGTAAGAATCCCCATCGGTTTGCGGGCCGCCTCACTGTCTGTGACCAAAAAGCTCACCGATTCCGGCGTATGGCCGGGCGTATGCATCACTTCAAATTTAATATTACCGATTGAAAAAGTATCATCGTCGTGAACGAGTTGATAATCATAGTCGCTTTCTTTCAGCCACTCGTATTGCCAGTCCGGGCCGCCTTCATCCGAAGCATATACTTTCACACCTTTTTCCGCGAATTCGCGCAATCCGGATACATAATCAGCATGGATATGCGTATCAGCTGCAGCAATAATTTTTAAATTTTCACTTTCTGCTAACGCCACATATTGATCAATATCACGCATCGGATCAATCACAATGGCTTCACCCGTTGCCTGACATCCAATCAGGTAGGCATATTGGGCCAATTTTTTATCAAATAATTGCTTAAAATACATGATTCGTCACCTCAGAATTTAGTGAGAATTTTTTAACTGAAAATCTGTAAGCTAAACGATATTATATAAGTTCTATTTAAACTGTTTAATCCAATTTCCGATCACCTGTTTCCAAAATCAATGAGGTAATTTAGAACGTAACAGGCCATAAACCCACGTACCCAAAATAGCACTTGCAATGGGTACGATTATGATGCCGTAGCCAGCGCCGGCAAGCGTAAATAAAGGACCCGGGCAGGCTCCGGTCAAAGCCCAGCCAAAGCCGAATATTGTTCCACCGACCAAATAACGCGCCACCTGCGATGGATCTTTGGGAGGAATGGTGATGGCACGGCCCTCACTGTCTTTCAGATTAAATTTTTTGATGATCTGTATGGATATCATGGCTACAATGATGGCCATCCCTATGATGCCGTACATGCGGAAAGCATCAAAGCGAAACATTTCCTGAATACGAAACCACGATACCACTTCCGATTTTATTAACACAAAGCCGAAAAAAATACCAGCCAATAAATACTTGATATAATTTTTCATGGATAGTCTTTTTTAAGTAACAGAATTTATCATACGATCAGCGGATAAATCAGATACGTCACAAATAGCCCACCAACAAAAAAGCCGATGACAGCCAGCAACGAAGCCCATTGTAAATCAGCCAGACCGCTGATTGCATGTCCCGAAGTACATCCCCCGGCATATCGCGAGCCAAAACCGACTAAAAATCCACCAAGCACCATAACAACCCATCCCTGCAAATGTTCCAGATTTTGCCAGTTAAAAATTTCATGCGGCATCATACCTGAAAAGTTGGTAATACCCATGGCCTTTAAATCTGTCACTGCCTGATGCGATAGATGAATTGGTGCGGGGTCTTGCAGCAGTTGCCCGCCTAAAAAACCTCCTATAACCGCACCGGCGATAAAAACAAGATTCCATCCTCCATATTTTTTCCAGTCATAATGAAAAAAATCAATATCTGCTGGAAAACAGGCTGCACACGTATGGCGCAGATTAGACGAAACACCGAACAACTTACCACCTATTAAAAGAAGCATCGGCACAGTCAATCCGATTAACGGTCCGGCTACATACCACGGCCACGGTTCTTTTAAGAACTCAATCATCGTTAGCTATTTTTATTTGATCTAACCTTTTGTAAAACCACCAGTGGAAGTATAGAAAAAATAGCTTGTAATAACAAGTATTGATATATAGATAATAAAAACTTATTTTGTAATAGTCGAAGTCAAAAAATCATTCACCCTTATGAAACTTAAAAAAGGTATCCCGCGCCACAAGCAAATTAGTGATCAAATACGGAAAAAGATTGAAACCGGAGACTATGAGTCGAATGAGAAACTCCCTTCGGAAAATGAAATGACCAAGATATTCGGTGTAAGCCGTGTGACCATACGCCGGGCTTTACAGACCCTCGAAAATGAAGATCTTATTTATCGTTGTCAGGGATTGGGCAGCTTTGTGACGGATCAGCGTTCGCACCAATCCTTTACCCGGCTTACGGACTTCACGGAGGATATGAAACGTTTGGGGATGGAGGCTTCATCGCAGGTCTTGCAAATGAATATTGTTGCTCTGCCTGATAAAGTTGCTATGGCCTTACAGCTCGATAAAGGGAATACCGGTGTTCGTCTGGATCGCCTCCGTCTGGGCGATGAGAAGCCCGTTGCATTTGATATCACCTGGTTACCCGTATTCTATGGTCAACTGATTGAAAATCATGATCTCTCACAGGAAACGATATTTGGTATTTTGGAGCGCGAATATGAAATTCCGATTAAAAAAGGTTGTTACCGTATTGAAGCGGAGAATGCCAACGCCTATTTGGCTAAACATCTGGCTGTCGAAGTAGGCACGGCGTTGCTGTTGATCGATCGTCTTTCGCTTACCATAGGCGAAAAACCTGTTTATTTTCAAAAGCGGTATTACCGAACCGACCGCATCACATACGAGCTGACGGCGGAACGCAATCCTGCAGATGATGCAGATTCGAGTGACTTGCCCCTTCGTGAGTTTGTACCCGTTTCTAATGATGAAGAAAATGGATAAGGAATTTTCTTTGCTTCAGCCGTGTGCGCGATCAATTCGTCACGCCCGTTGATTTCAAAAAAATATTCGAATATTAAGGAATACTTTGGCAGTTATTCGTTAAAATAATCGTCTTTCCATTCTTTGAATTCTGTAGCTACAATCCGCTGGCCCGTAACATCATCACTCTGATCCGAGGCAAGAAATTTCACGGGCTCATCCATTATTTGTGGTTGTAGTAAATCCAGGTGCTGTTTAATTTCATCTTTATATTCTTCCGGAATCATACCCGTCTCAGTGGCCCCGCCGGGCAACAGTATGTTTACTGTTATATTATACGGACGGAGATCCTCGGCCATGATATGCGATAAAGATTCACCGCCTGCCCGCGATGGCCCATAAGGAATGAATCCCTTGCGCTTCATGGTTTCGTGATTCATGGAAATATTTATAATTTTGCCTTTCGCCGCCTCCCGCAACATGGGAGTAAATGCTTTGGAAACAAGAAAATATCCAGTAAGATTGGTCTCGATAAGGTCGCGGAAGCCGTGGGCGGAAACCTTAAAAAAGGGCTGTGGATCGGTGATAAAAGCCGGATTTACCGTGCGCATGCCGATTCCCGCATTATTTATTAATACATCCAGCCGATTCCATTTATCTTCGACCCAGGTTGCCACGGCTTCGATCGATTTCTCATCCCGCACGTCCATTACCTTTTCGTAAACATCCCAACCCTCTTCCCGCAACGGTGCGGTACACTGTTGTAAATCGTCGGCAGTACGGGAAGTAAAAACCACCGACGC
>DASQZL010000242.1:0-3374 GCA_035638715.1 Balneolaceae bacterium | reverse complement strand
AGTCTTTCGGCCAGCATACTTCCGGTCAGTCCCGCATCAGTATCTTGTGATTGTTTACCGCAGGCAATAAAATCGTACTCTTTGTCCTCAAAGAAACTGGCAAGGATGGCTGCATAGCAGGCCGAGTCGAAATTTTCATCCCCGTTTGTTTTGATGTGCGTTGCTTTGTCGGCACCCATGGCCAGTGCTTTGCGGATCGTTTCCTGAGCTTTGTCGGGGCCAACGGACACGACTTCGACTTCGCCCTCATTTTCTTCGGTAAGAACCAACGCTTCTTCAACGGCGGAGGCATCATAGGCGTTAAGATTCATCCGACTGGTATCTTGTATTAACTCTTCACCCTTAATTTGAATAGGAGCATTCACGTCCGGGACCTGTTTGATACAGACATAAAATTTCATAGGCGTACGCGTTATTTATTATTGTAAATCCTTGATTTTAATACCTATTTAAATATACAAAAAGGAATAAAAAATGAAGAACTCAGAACATATTATAGAAAAATTTAATATATAAAATTGAAAATAACCTACTGATTTTGGTAGTGGGTAAACGGAATTATCAAACAAATTTTGGGCTATTGAAGTTTATTGTATTCCGGCAGATCGGAAGGGTCGATGTTTGACAAAATGTTATACGCTTTCAGGCGCGTATCTGTGTCCGCATCTTTAAAAATAGATACTATTTCACTCGATTTAGCATCGAAAAAAATATTAAAAAGTAAACTGTTTGATGTTTGTTGCTGAGCCTTTTGGATGAGATTAAGGGCATGAAGAATATTCTGCCGCGCTTTAGGTGGATTTTTTAAAAATAAATCCAGCCCCTTGCGGTGATAAATATACATAGCCTGTCGAAATGGTTCGAAATTGGGATTCAGCAGCTCAGATATCAATTCGGCACGATTACGCTGATTATTCGGTGAGCGTTGCCAACCCGGCGAAGAGGTGGTTTGTGCCAGAGAGACTAAATTTTGAGCTTTGGTAAAATATGGCGTTCCGCCAAGCGGTGAAAAGGTGTCATAATCGTATCCAATGATTACGTATGAATAAAAATCGAGGAGCGTAGCAATACCATCAAACTGCAGCTCGTCATGAACC
Source organism: Balneolaceae bacterium (assembly GCA_035638715.1). Taxonomy (GTDB): domain Bacteria; phylum Bacteroidota; class Rhodothermia; order Balneolales; family Balneolaceae; genus SMO-BIN1. Next base: position 2,277 of record DASQZL010000242.1, on the reverse strand, counting down.
AGGTCACGATTCGGCGTATAATTAAAATGCCAATTCCGGTCGTGGAATAAGAAGACCGTCGTCTGACGGTTGGAGTTATAAATGGGCCGCAAAGAGCGAATAACAAGGCTGGCCGTAAAATTATGATTGTTTACACTTTTTAAAGTGATCTGGATGGTAGCATTTATTCGTTCTCTGGGTTGAAAGTTATCATTAGTCCATGTATAATTGTTTATATATTTTTGAAGCTGACCGGCCAGATTATTGAGATAGTCTAATGATGTATTGTCTATTTGGCTGCGATCTACATGCACAGACGCATTTATTTCTTGAGCATGGAGGGGGATAACGGGTACAATTAAAAAAAACAGCAGGTATATTTTTCTAAATTCTGCGGGTATTTTTTTTCTCATTGGGCTGAGGGTACAAATTTTATTGGCTAATTCGGGTACATACTATGATACAAAACTGTTTTAACAGAAACAGGGATTCGTATATATTTCTCATCGTGTTGGGATTGCTTACTTTTAAAGCTTTCTCGCTGCGGGCACAAGCCACGCTGGGCGCAAGACCCATTGCCTTGGGACAAGCCACCACGGCCCTTCCAAATAGTGTTTGGTCCGTTTTTGAAAATACGGCCATGATAAGTAAAAAGAAGATCCGCGTGTCGTTTTTTGGCATGCGTTATTACGGTTTGTCTAATTTGACTGATCTTGCAGCAGTCATTACCTATCCGACTAAATTCGGAGTGATTGGCGGGGGCACTCACCGTTATGGGGATAATCTATTTAACAAAACGAGAGTTCGCTTTGTATATAAAAACTCCTATCGGCATTTTTGTTATGGGGCTGCTGTTCATTATGATTATATCATGCAGGGAAAAGGCTATGGTTCGGTTGGAGCTTTTGGCGTGGATGTAGGTATCGCCGCATTAATTGTAAAGGGACTTTGGATTGCAGCCAAGGCGACCAATATCAACCAACCCAGTTACGGTTCCATAAACAATTTTCGGGAAGATTTGCCTCGAAATTTAAGTATAGGATTTTCATATCAACTCTCCGGTACAGCCCTATTCACCACAGATGTAGTGAAGGATGTGGATTTTCCACTCTCTTACCGGGCGGGCATCGAGGTGAAAATTATTAAAAATTTGAAAGCACGTGCAGGCGTCACAACGGCACCCCAGACATTTTCCGGCGGTTTTGGGTATAAAAATCAGAAATTCGGGGCGGATGTGGTGGTTCAAAAACATGGAGAAAGCGCGTTGGGCATAAGTCCAGGGGTCGATTTTAATATCTTATTATAGCCGATGAAAAAGGGATTTCTTGCTCTCATTCTAATATTCTTTTATAGTTTAAACAGAGGTTATGCACAAGTTGCAGATTCCACTCGCGACAAAGTGCAGCAGGAGCTGGAAAATGGTCTGGAAAGTTTCGACCCAAACAATCCCAACCTGAATACAGAACAGCTTACACAAATGTTACTGGACCTGGCTGCTCATCCACTGGATATTAACGAGGCACCAATTGATAAACTGATGATCATCCCCGGGGTGAATTTAAAAATTGCCCGGGCAATAGTGAGATATCGCAAAAAGGTTAAACCTTTTGAAAATATCGACGAGTTAAAATATGTGAAAGGCATTGGCAGTGTCACACTCGAGCGCATGCGGCCGTATGTTACTATAGGTTCGGGGCTGGAGCTGGGAAAAAATCTTTACGGCAATTATCATTACTGGCTCAGCGGAGGGCATTTTGACACCTATACCCGATACAGGGAGACGCTGCAACGAAAAGCCGGGTTCAGAAAACCGGATTCATCGGGAGGATTTTTAGGCAATCGAATGCAGTTTTATCAAAGGTTACAATATCAGAGCAGGCATTTCTCGCTTAATCTCACCCAGCAGAAAGACGCAGGCGAACCTTTTGCAGGTCCGATGGGATTTGATTTTAGTTCGTGGCATGTGTCACTCCAAAATAATGGAAACCTCCGGGAACTGGTGGTCGGTGACTACGGACTTTATTTCGGGCAGGGACTGGTATTCTGGAATGGCCGGACATTTGGAAAGGGCAGGGACGTGATAGGTGCGGGCGACCGGAGTGCCCGGGGGGTAGATCCGTATTCTTCATCCGCTGAAGCTGGTTTTTACCGGGGTGCGGCGGCGACATACGGTCGCAAATTACAGGTGACAGGATTTTATTCGAGCCGGCGCGAGACCGCTACCGTTGTTTCTGCAGGAGTCCGACGAATGCCAAAAACAAATGGCTATCATCGAACACTTAAAGAACAGAATGAACG
>DASQZL010000241.1:0-4138 GCA_035638715.1 Balneolaceae bacterium | reverse complement strand
CTAAAGATTTGGTCATTCCGAGGATTCCGACAGCCGTCGGGAGACGAGGAATCTCAAATGTGGTCCCTGATAATCCCTTTTCAACGATGACATACGGTATTATCGCTTGAGATCCCTCTCCGCCAGCCCCGTGGAATCCCGGCCTGCCGGGGCCACGTTGTGGCATTCCACAGGGCCATCGGGCGGATCGGGATGACATATGGGGTTCTGCAAAGGGCTCCATAATATAATTGGCAAAATAAGGACATACGGATACATAAGAAACCGATTTACCAGGGGGTGAGCGGTTAGAGACTGAAGGGAATTTTTTAAAGATTATGTCTTTTTATAGTTATTTTTGAAGGCACCCATTTGCCGATAATGGTCAATGAAATGAGGACTATATTTCTGAGCTGTTCAACTATGGATCACCTGAGGGTTTACATAAAAAGATACTGTAAATGAGTAGTGAATCTCCAAATATTGATGTAAAAAGTAAGGTTGAGCATTTACCGAAGGCCCCCGGCGTGTATATGTTTAAAGATAGCGGGGATCGGCTCTTGTATATTGGTAAAGCGAAACGCTTGCACGACCGCGTGCGGTCATATTTTCAGGATTCGGCTGATCATGACGGGCGAATCCGGGTGATGATTGGAAAGATAGATGATCTCGACGTTATCATCACTGATTCGGAAGCCGAAGCCTTGATTCTTGAAAATAACCTCATTAAGAAGCATCATCCGCGGTATAATATTATGTATCGCGATGACAAAAGTTATCCGTATATCTGTATTACGGATGATGAGCGTCCCCGGGTTTTTCCCACGCGCACGGTTATCAACGACGGCAGTAAATATTATGGTCCGTACGACAGCGTGAAGCATATGAAGCGAATGCTGGAGACGATCCGTAAAACCTTTAATTTGTGTACCTGCGCCGTTTCGCGTAAAAATATCGACCGAACGAAAGGGGCGCCCAAATGGCATTCCTGCTTCGATGACTACCTGGAACAGTGTTCCGGTGACTGGCCGCTTCCTGAGTATCAGTCAACCATTGAAAAGGTTGAACGCATGCTTAATGGTCGCACGGATGATTTAATGCGCTCTATCAAAGAAGAAATGGCCATTGCCTCAGATGCCCTGGAGTTTGAGCAGGCGGCCCGGTTACGCGATAGTTATAAAGCCCTGGAAAAGTACAGCCGCAAGATGAAAATGGTGGCCAAGAAGAAGGTAGACCGTGATATTTTTGCTGTTCACGTGGATAAAGATATTTCTGAAGCCTGCGGTGTGCTTTTTCGGGTGCGGGAGGGGAAACTGCTCGGAAAATTTCACCGTTTTTTGAAAAATATCGAGCATCTCGAAGAAGGGGCGATGCTGCAATCGTTCATCGAAGATTATTATACGGGATCGAAAGAACTCGGCACCGGTACCATCCCTGATGAGGTGTATATTAGTCATGATCTGCCGGATGATGAACCGCTCGCCCAGTATTTGCAGCAGGAGCGTGGAAAAAAAGTACGTATTCATCGACCTCAGCGCGGTGAAAAAGCGCAAATGGTAAGGATGGCGCTTTCTAACGCCAAACTGTTACTCGGAGAACGGAAACTGGAAAAAGAAAAAGCCCGGCGCGATCGCATTCCTCATTCAGTGCGTGAGTTGAAGGAACAATTGCATTTGCAGCGGTTGCCCCGGCGTATCGAATGCTTTGATAATTCCAATATTCAGGGCAGTGATCCGGTAGCATCGATGGTATGTTTTGTTGATGCCAAACCCCGGAAGAGTAATTATAAACGTTTTCATATTAAAACCGTTGAGGGGCCTGATGATTTTGCTTCGATGCGGGAAGTGGTGAGCAGACGATATAAACGAGTAATTGCAGAAGACCAGCAAATTCCCGATCTTATAATAGTAGATGGTGGCAAAGGTCAGCTTAACAGCGCTGTGCAGGCGCTTAAGGAAGTAGGATTTTATGGTGAATGTGACATTATTGGGCTGGCAAAACGACTTGAAGAGGTATTTGTTCCAGGTCGTTCTGATCCCTACATGATTCCAAAAACATCATCTGCCCTAAAACTGATTCAAAACGTACGAGATGAAGCGCATCGCTTTGCTATTACGTTTCATCGCAATAAACGTAGTAAACGTACAATAAAAACTGAGTTGACTGAAATCAAAGGTATCGGCACGAAAACGGCACAAAATTTGCTTAATTTATATGGGTCGGTGAAGAACATAAAAGAAGTTGATGAAAGGAAGTTGAAGGAGGCTATCGGTGAAAAGACCGGTGAAAAGGTTTATGAATACTTCCATGAACAGTAAAAACTGATATTTTTATGTAAATAATTACTTGTAATCATTATATGAGTGTGCTTATTTAAATTTAACATTAATATGTGATATCCAAGAACGAATTTAATTGGTATTATTAAAATAGAAGAAAATTAACATACATTGCCTGCATGTTCTGGTCGGTATTTTTGTGAATATCGGTAAAAATGGCAGTATTAAAACGGTGATTATCGTCAAATAGTCAGGATTCAATGCACAGGGTGATGCAAATCAAAAAAGAGGTTTTTATGAAATTTACTAAATCAAAACATATTAGTTCCGACTACCAAGAATTGGATGATCGTGAACTTGTCCAATTTTATCGTCAGAATGGAGACGAACAGGCATTTGCGGAACTAATGAATCGTCATCAAAATAAGATCTATTCCTACATTTTCAGCATGGTTAAAAATGCTGAAAAGGCGGATGATATCTTTCAGGAAACATTTACCAAGGTGATCACCAAGATGGATGACACATATAACGAGCAGGGTAAATGGATAGCCTGGGTTATGCGAATTGCCCATAATGCAACAATTGATCATATTAGAAAACAAAAACGTTTTGTAGACGTTAGTTCTAACTACGATGATGAATCAAACACTGATTTCTATGATCGTTTAGAGGACGAAGATATAGTGAGCGCTCAAGAGCAGCTTGAGAATGAAGAAGATAAAAGCAGCTTGATGAAGCATATTGGCAATTTACCTGATGAACAGCGTCAAGTGGTAATGCTAAGACACTATTATGAAATGCCATTTAAGGAAATTGCGGATTTAACCGACGTTTCTATCAACACGGCACTGGGACGTATGCGTTACGCGCTTATTAACCTCAGGAAAATGTTTGAAGAAGAAAAACAAAAAGAATCAGTTTAGGATTATGCAAAATGATGAAAATGACGTCATTCGTTATCTGATGAAGGAAATGGACCCTTCGGAAGAAGTCCTCATGGAACGCGCCATGATGGAAGATGATGATTTGCTCATTGAAGTGGAAAGTATGCGCCAGACCTTACATCGGCTGGATGAAATGCCTGAAAAAGCTCCCCCGGCAGAACTTACCGAATCAATCATTAGGGAGGCGGGGGAGTATAAAAGAAATTCTCCGCCATGGCAGGCAATTCCTGCTGAATTGCTTAAATATGCTGCTGTTCTCGTCATTGGTATGGGGCTCGGCAGCGGCCTATGGATGGCCTTATCACCCACATCATCAAATAAAAATCCCAAAACTGCATCTGCTGTATCAACATCTGCCACGTCTGTAAATTCTGCCAAGTCTGTAAAAAACGCAAAATCTAATACAAAGCCGTGGGTTGATCGGCATAATGTTATCTATTATCAGGACAAATTCAGCCGTAAAGCCAGCTATCAGGCCATGCGGCAAACATCAATGCAAAAGTTAACTCCGGTCAATCCCTCTTCTACCGGAATGATGAGAAGTTCGCCGGCTATACATCTTACCAGTGATGATCAATAGGGCATAAAAAAATTTTCTATGTAATATATTTTACGGACTGATTTAACTGTTAATCGAGAGAAAAATTTTTTATTCAAATAACTAAAAAAAAGAATACGCTCAATAAAACAAAGATCAATTCAAAATCTTTTCAGTCTTTTCTCGGGCACGAAGATTAATTAATAAATTTCGGTTTTTATTAGCGGGTAATAGTTTTTGGGTTTTAGCCGTCCTTTTTGTCCTGAATAAATGATTTTAAAAGATACATTTTATAAATTCAGGCTTATGATTGTTCATACCTCCGCCATAGTTTTAAGAACAGTTGACTACAGTGATTCCAGTAAAATAGTTACGTTGTTAACTGAGGAACATGG
>DASQZL010000240.1:0-2509 GCA_035638715.1 Balneolaceae bacterium | reverse complement strand
AACAACTGTATGTGGCCGCTTTAAGTATAAAGGTAATTAGCCACCGAGCTGGTTGCCAATTTTATTAAATAAATCTTGATAATATTGTCTGGCCGGGCGCGGAGTGAAGAATAAGGCTCGTATTTTTGAAGATGGAGAGGTTATTGAGGATTGGTCATCATGAAAAGAAAAAGTAAAAATGACGGCCTTTAAATATAAATAGGTTAATCGAATATTTAATGGTATCTTATCGCGTTATAATTAATTACCTACCTGAGCAGTAGACTTTTTTGAAACGACGCGTTAGCCCAACTCCTTTCACAAGACGATACCAACAGGTATAAACACAAATATTATATGTCACAACAAGGCAAAGTAAAATTTTTCGATACCAAAAAAGGATTTGGATTTATTGCTCCCGATGAGGGAGGAAAAGACATTTTCGTTCACAGAAATAATGTTGCAGCTTTAGGTCCTAACCAAGGACTGGAAGAGAACGAAGCTGTTGAATTTGAAGTTGAAGACACACCGAAAGGCAAAAGCGCACTAAACGTTAAGAGCCTGGACTACGAATAGTCTCAACGTTTCTTATTTCTTCTATGAGCCCCGGTTAACCGGGGCTTTTTTATTTCAAGCGGTATTTCCCTTCCCATTTTATCGCCCCTCATAACCTTGATTATGAAGGATAAGGCCCAAAAATATGTCGATATAAATTATAAATTTCGACATGTTTTTTATATATGTCGAAGCTGTCGACATAAATCATCCAATTTTTTCCTGGGATAAGAGCTTATATAACGCAGTATTGAGATATCCTTTTTAGGATTGCTCCCATTTCTTTTTCATGCGTTTGAAAGCATTGTACAGCTTGGAATTCGTCCGGTAATACACATTGATATCAAAGATATGTTGTAGCTTTGAAATGAGTTCTTTTGGGGAAAGGATGTCTTCCCGGAAGAGCTGATCAAAAATCCACAAGAGGCCATGGGTTTTGATCTCATGGCGTTTAGCCATAGTCCTTAGAGTACCATCACTGGTAAGTAGGATGTTCTCATTTTCATCAGCTATATACCACACTGACAGATCGGCAACAGATAGTGAAGAAGAAAGGCGCTTGTTTTGCGTCTTTTGTACAAAATCTTCTTTAATCTTAATGATCGTAAGCTGTTCAGATTCTACCCATTTTTCTAAAATTTCCCTGTGTTCTTTGTCGAGCTCCATCCATACTTGATAAGAAGTAACTACTTTGAAAGAGAGCTGAAAAAAAGCCTCATAAGCTTGGCACTCAAGTAGGTCGATAAATATACAAGCGTCGGTAACGGTGATTCTCATCAGCCAAGAAGAAAGGTTTTTCTAAATTCATTTACCCTTAAGTTTTTTAAAGCTGCTGCCTTGGATATAGTTATATATTCTTCGGCAAGGGCCTGACCAATAAGTTGATCAAAACGCAAGGTTTTCTCCTCTCCTTCGTAGCTGGCAATATCGGATTCATCTTTCTTCATGCCCTGGGCATTAATAAACTTATAAAAATTGGACATTACCGCCTTGCTTATAATCCCCAGCTCTTTAAGGCGATACATAATGGCTTGCATTGATATACCGTATTGTTTTTTTAGGGATGCCAGCTCCTGCAGGGAGATATGTTTACGCTTAAGTCCAATTTCAGATGCAATAGCTCGCTTATCCAAAAGCAGGGCCCCGGCAAAATAATGACATAATTTTTCTTGCTGTTTGGTGCTGAATGATTCGAGATCCAATAACAGGTGCCCCAATTCATGCAAGGCAGTGAAGCGGTAACGATCCAGATTCTCCCGTTTTTTATTATTCAAACCTATAACCGGGATGGCCTTATCAATCCAGGTAGAAAAGCCATCTATAGAGTCGTCCCCCTCCAGCTCGATAACCTTAATGCCCCGGTCCTCAAGCAGTTCCAGGACATTATACAATGGATCGGTTCCCAGATCCCAAGTTTGACGAAGTTTCTGGGCTGCTTGTTCGACATCTTTTTTCCCCTCGATAGATATTTTTGATAATGGATTATCGACTTTGGGTTGTTTCCCAATAATTTGTTCTAATTCCAGATACCGTTCTAAAAAATCCCGGGCGGTTTCAATAATCCGGTTTTGCTCCTTTTTGGTAAGTTTGGAAAGCTTCCGAAAGGCCACCTCTTTGATTTCTATCGCATGATCTCGATAGAAATAATCCGGTTTCAAATCTAAGGCATCAGCAAGTTTCTGAACCATCACATTATCCGGTTCAACTTCTCCTTTCTCATATTTGTGTAAGGCCTGCTTACTAACCTTATTGTCCAACTTATCAGAAAGATCCTGCAAAGAGAACCCCCTCATGAGTCTTGCATGTTTTATTCGTTGCGCGATTGGAGCCATAATCCGTGTGTTTATTAGTTGGTTGACAAAGTACTATAAATATAACTAATTTGTCAACTAAAACGTATTTAAAAGTTATTATTGTCTTGGAGAGAGATCAAAAAAGCTAATTTACAGTCGATATGCCATGCTATTATAGCATC
>DASQZL010000239.1:0-7503 GCA_035638715.1 Balneolaceae bacterium | reverse complement strand
GACCCAGGTTGCCACGGCTTCGATCGATTTCTCATCCCGCACGTCCATTACCTTTTCGTAAACATCCCAACCCTCTTCCCGCAACGGTGCGGTACACTGTTGTAAATCGTCGGCAGTACGGGAAGTAAAAACCACCGACGCACCGGCTCGGGCCAAAGCTTCAGCCATAGCCCGCCCGAGACCTCTGGAGGCGCCCGTAACCAGAATTCGTTTTTGTGCTAAATTATATGTAGAGGTCATAAATTTACTGATTTTAATTCATCCCTAAATGATTCGAAAATGCATCCTCGTTGTTTTAAATAATAATATGGGAGATTTTTGATAAAATCCTCCCCTGCGCTCCGGTAAATTTTCGGGAGCACATTAGCCAAATGGCAAAATCTAATTTATATAAATCCCGTCCACAGTATCACCTGTATTTTCAAACGGGGATACGTCTAACTCCGTTTCACAATTTCTTGTCAAACGAATGGTAAGCGATATCTGTTGCGATTTAAAAATAGCAACCACAGCCAATTCAGGAGTATAATCTATGAAATTAGAAGGAAAGACCGCATTAGTTACCGGAGCCAGCCGCGGAATCGGCCGGGCCGTGGCCGAAGGATTCGCCGCTGAAGGAGCCCGCGTATTTTTAACGGGCCACACTGATAAAGACGCTTTAAATACGGCAATCGAAGCTATGCGAAACAACGGAGGAAGAGCTGAAGGCGGGCTTTATGATGTTGGTAATTCCGGACGGATATCTGCCATGGCCGACCACGTACAAAAGGCTTTCGGAACTGCTGATATTTTAGTAAATAATGCCGGTATTATTCAACCGTCTCCTTTTTTGGAACTGTCGGAGCAACAGTGGGACCGGACGATAAAAACACACCTTTATGGAACGTTCTATTGTACGCAAACCATCGTAAACCGGTTTATGAAATCCCAAAAATCTGGCAAGGTAATCAATGTTACCGCCCCTACAGCCATCCGGGGAGGAAGCGATGTAGTGGATTATGCTTCGGCCAAAGGCGGAATTACAGCTTTTACGAAAAATGTCGCTAAAGAACTCAAACCCATGAATATTCAGGTCAATGCCGTATTGCCGGTTGCCTCAAGCCGAATGACCGATTCACTTGCCGCCTATTACAATGATAAATATGGCCGGCAAATGGCCGACCGGCTTAGCAATCTGGCTGAACCCAGCAGCGTTGTACCCGCTTTTATTTTTCTCGCCGGTGATGAGTCGGATTATATTACGGGACAAATACTGGGAGCCGACGACGGCCGAACAGCCTGACGTTCAGTAAAGCAAAATAGCTGAGTGTCCCGAATCCAAAAGTGAAAGCGAGGTTAATTGCGGTTGTTTCATTTTTATAGGTATATTCCTGTCCGTAAAAAATTTATTACCGGCATGAAATATTCCTCCACCCCTCAAACTCCTCAAATTTTTGACAGGCTCGCTGATGAATATGAAAGCCGGTGGGCCCAATATCTTACTCATACGCATCAAAAATTTCTTGAACAGATACATCTTGACAAGGATGACAAGGTGCTCGATATGAGCTGTGGCACGGGTCTCCTGGCCTGTCATCTTATTGAACGGGGTGATAAATTCCGGGAAATAGTGCTTAACGATATTTCAACAAAATTGCAGGCCCGTGCGAAAAAAAGATTCAAGGGCCGCGATGATATTCGTTTCACCTCATTGCCAGCCGAATCTGTTGATTTCCCGGCGGAAACATTTGACAAGATTTTCTGCCTGAGTGCTTTTCACAATTATTCCCAACAATCCTGCGTGCTTCAAAACTGTCGCCATATTTTAAAGCCCGGCGGCCGTATGTATTTATTAGACTGGAACCGTAGCGGATGGTTTCGGATCGTGAATTTGTTCATCAAAATAAAAACTCCCGAATATATCGATACGCGCACACGTAATGAGATGAAGCAAAAACTCACTGATCATTCGTTTTCTATTATATTCGACAGAGAATGGTATTTTAACTATTGGAAATTCTTTTATCTGATAGTCAACAAGTGAATCTTCAGGCTTGGAATCACTTCATCCCTCTGCAAAGCTTTCTTCGGGTGAATCATCTAAAGCCGGGGCCCAAAAAGCCGCAAATACCAGAAACGTTGCGGCCGCCACCGAAAGGATGGCAATAAAAATAATAGTTTCCATTGACATGTTTCGATCGATGGCCCAACCCATCAGTAAAGGACAAACGGCCGTACCAAAAACTCTCAGTGATGAAAATAGAGAACGCACAGTACCGAGAACTTTCGTTCCATAAAGTTCGGCCCACAATGCCGACGTTATATTACTGCCTATGCCCAGGGTAACCCCAACAAGAATCATATACAAAAAAGCTGACCATTGCCCGGGATGGTAAAAGGCAGTTACCAATCCGCCTGCCAGAGGCAGCAGATAAAAAGGGAAAATTGATTCCGCACTGAAATGATCAATGATCGGTCCAACGGAGAGCGAACTAATAATACGACTGACAGCGAAACCGACAAAAGCCGTAGCGATCAATTCGGCCGACCAGCTCAGTTGTTTGGCTACCGAAACCTGGTACAGGAATAAGCCGGTAATCCAAAAGGGCGGCAATAGTACAGCCGGGGCAGACAGCCAAAAACGATAATCCTGAAACAACATTTTGTACACAGGCCAGCTGCTTTCACCAGCTTTGGGTTTAGAAGAATTTTCACCGGAAAGCTCGTAGCTCTGCTCACCTAATAAAAACCAAATGAGCGGAGCAAATACAAGGATGATAAGCACCATAACAACAACCCAGATCGTTCGCCAGCTGAGAATACCAAGCAGTCCCGAAACAGCCAGCGGTAAAATGCCTTCACCAATAGGATAACCCAGGCTCGACACGCTCAGTGCGCGTCCCCGCTGAAATTCAAAGTAGCGGGCCATCGTGGTCCGCGCGGTGTGACTGCTGAGGCCCTGTCCTGATATGCGCAGCAACAAGATGCCAACAAATAACATCCCGATATTCGATGATATGGTAACCATCAGGCTGGCCGCCAACAGGCCGACAATCACAAAGAAGCTATATTTGCGCAGTGAAATATGATCGATCCATTTACCCAGATAAGGCAGGCTGCCGGCACTAATCAGCGTGGCAATGGCATACAGGGTTCCAAATGTGCCGTTAGAAAGTGAAAAATTCGGCAAAAAGTAAGGTACAAAAAGTGAAATAAAAAACGTCTGCCCAAAGCTGGATAAAAACGAAAAGGACAAGCCAAACGATAAAATTCGTTTCTCCTTTCGTATAAACTTCAGGTAATTCAGATAAATTTCTTGCATGTTTTAGTTAATTGAATTGACACACCGGAGAGATGTTAAGCCCTTGAAACTTATATTATGACAGAAAAATTCCCTTCGATATTTGAATAGTTTATCTCCGCTTAGTAACCACAGATTTAATTCTCATCCTGTCAAAAAAACTTCTCTGAAAGCTATCAGCAAAGATGTATGGCTTCAGGATTAAGGCTGTGGATGATGGAATAACATGGATTCGTGCTAAGCTTTATTACCGGCTGTATACGATGCTGTTTCACCGATTGACACACCTGCGTGTCGATACTTCGGGGTGCAGCCCCTAAGATGCCACAGCGTTTCACGGCGATATTTTTTCTGCATTTTCTCAGTGCCTGCGCACCAGAGTACTTTGGCACGCAGCTTTGTGTAACAGCAATAGAATCCTATTTGCTCTTTTTATCTCCAACGGGCCGTTTTTAAATCGGGCCTGTGTTATTTCATATAAATTCAGCGTAAAAAAGTTGCGTTTATCGTACAGATAAATCTTTAGCCTTTTTATCTCGAATTCCCGTTGAATATGTTCTGGTCACTTTGTTACAGGCGGCAACTGTTCTCTCTTGCAAATACCTGGAATTTTAAAGCTGGATTATTGAAGCTTGATACTGTTATCTTGAATCCGGCATCAAGCGTCCGAACTTCCATCATCTGATGAGCAGGCTAATTTTCCTCCTTTAGTAGTTTATTCAAGCGTGGTTTCACTTCTTTGACCGTAATAGCTCCCGATGTAAAGTATCTTAAATCGCCTTTTGGTCCAATAATATAGGTGGTTGGATATCCCGTAACCGGTCCGTATTTCTTCAAAATATGTCCGTCATCAATCGTTATCGGATAAGGTATATTATATTTTTTAACGAACGGCACAACCACCGATTTTCCCTGTTTATCAACCGATATTCCCAGGAAGGCAACGCCTTTATTTTTATATTGATTGTAAAGCTGGATCAGGTCCGATGTTTCTGCTCTACACGGGGCACACCATGTTGCCCAAAAATTCAGTACGACCACCTTGCCGCGGTCATCAGCCAATTTAAAAGTCTTTCCATTTAAAAGTTTTGCTGAGAAATCAGGAGCTTTTGCCTTCTGGGAAGCAGCGTGCAAAGGCGCTGAATAGGGATCATGTGGCAGGCTTTTCTTTGCGTGTGTAGATTGACGAGTTTTTTTTTGCTTCGAGGCACAACCTGCAATGCTCAAAAGAATGATGAATATAATTCCCCGGAATATTGGGTAAACGCGCTTGGATCTACGCATGTTACTTTCCTTTTTTATTAGATTTAAGGCTGTCTTTCGGCACTATTTGCCCGGTTGGCGTAATCACTTGAGAAGGCAGGGGCTTTACTGTTGGAAATTTCTCAATTTTTACGTTTGGGTCACGGTCTTTGGGGACATAATGCACTTGTGATCCTACAGAAACAGCTGAATAAGGCTTGGGATTAAACACTCCAATAGCATCAGCCAGTGCCAGTCCAGCAATAATTATTACAACACCAATAAATAAAATCTTTACTGCTTTTCGTGAAATCATCTTACCAATAAATCAAATCATAAGAATGTTTTTATACAGGAAGATACACACATTTTAATCACTTTTCAGTAGTCTCTAAAGGATAAAATATTAGTATTATATGAAACATTTTTAATCAATTGCTATTAAATATATAACAATAGTTCTATTTGCTAAAAGTTATTTGAAATGTTGATATTACTTTACAAGAAGGCTTTGAAGAACCATTATTCTTCATTTCGAAGAGCAGATCACCGGGATGACTTTCATAGCTCTGCACAAGCCTTTACGATTAAATAACAAACTGAATTCCAAGTTATTTTATAATACATATTCATCGCAACTCAACTAACTTATTGGTAAATAAATGAATCATTTTACACTACAATATTAGATTATATTTATTAACAAATTTAAGGAAACATTATAAAATTTAACTACTAATAAATATGTTACATCTATATTAAATTACTATAAAAAACTAAAACCAAGAGAGATGTTACTATGAAGAAGATAAAATACCTAACCTTTATTTTAGTTGCTACGTTACTGGCGGGATGCGCCGGTACATCCGCTGTCATCACCGACCATAAGCGCGGCATAAGCTTCAACCAGTACAAAACGTATTATTGGGCGAATGAATTTACCAAAGAAGCTGGTAATGAACATCCACTATTATACAACAGCCTCATACAAACGCGGTTGAAAAATGCCATTCAAAACCAAATGAGTAACCGGGGATTTACATTAAGCTCAGATAATCCTGACTTACTGGTAAATGCAAAGGTCATAGCTAAATCACGGGATGTAAGTACCATTGACTATTACCCTGATTATTATTATCCCTTTTATTATCGCGATTACTATCCATACTACGGAGGAAGATTCTATTATCCGGGATTCGGCCGCTGGTTCGGTTATTATTATGACTTTGACGGCAGTGCCCAGGTGACGACGACAAAAAAGATAACAGGTTCGCTTGTCATCCAGCTAATCGACCAGCAAAACCATCAACTTATTTGGCAGGGCTACTTAAATGATGCGCTGCATACCTCAACCAAAGATAAAAGCAAAGAACTGAATAACGCGGTTGAACGTATATTTGCAAAATTCGATAAGACAACAGGCCAGCCGACCCCTTAAACTGTTATAATTCTTAGTTAATAAAAAGGGCCTATTGAACTTATAAGTTTATATAGGCCCTTTTTTATGAAGTCTGTTCTTGCTCCCGGCAATTAAATTTTGCCGGCCTATGAGTCTATGAAATACTTTTTAGTCAGACAGTAAAGAATCTTCAACAATCCATTTTTCTCTTACTTAGTGAAAAGGGAACAATTCGATACGTTCCCGTTCAGACATCCATGTCTTGAAAAAAGCGTAAATGTCACTTCACTATAATCACTCCTTTCATGCCAATATCATAATGGGTTTTATCGGTTTTCTTGTATTGCCGAAAGCAGCCCATTTTCCAGGTTCCTTTTTTTGAAGCTGGAAGCGTAAAACTGATTGATGCCTTATTACCCGGTTTTAAATCTATCATGAAAGAAGGATCGGTCTCGACCATGCCTCCACTATTATTTACTGACACCTTTGAAAAGAGACTCTGTTTAAAGCCGTGTTCATCTGACCGAACACCACCCTTGCCAGCCATAAACTCATGGATCATTTTCCCGGTATTTTTCAGCATAATTTTAACCGGTTTTCCGGTGGGTATTTTGAGCGTATCAGGGACATAAGCGTAGTCCTTGAGTGTGAGAGGAATCGTCACCGTATCGGTAGCAGAAGGGCTGGTTTTCATTGCAGTGGTGCTTGCTTTCGGTTGATGACCGGTATTCAATCCATATTTATAAACCAATTTGCCGCCGTGGTCACCCGTTTCTGTTAAAAGCCAAAGTCCGACAAGTGATATCAAAAACATTACAATATGTAATTTCAAGCCCTGTATGCTTTTCATAAAAGACATGATTAGTCGCACCAGAGTGTAAATAACAAAGAACCAGAGCGTCCAGGTAGCCCATTCGGCATGCTCTTCAACCGCATGTTTGGCTACATTTGAAATATTATGAAGGGTACCGGCAGCCATCTGACCAGTAAAAAAGACCACCACTACTGAAATAGCTCCGAGAACATAGGTGATTAACGTAGCGCGTTCACTCCACCAACTTTCGGGCAGGAAAAAACTTAAAAAATCCATCCCAACGGCGAAGAAAAATAGCGCGATTGGGAAATGAACCAGCAGCGGATGAACGTTAGGAGCCCATTGGGGAATAAGACTCATAATTATGACTGATAAATCCATATTATACTCGTTTTAAATTCAGAATGAAGGTGAAATTGATGGTAAATAAATTCCAAATAATTTAATATAAAACCATTGCAAGTATTTACCTATTATTATCGCAAGTTTATACCCGGTTTAAATAAAAATATTTAAAGATCATTCACAGGCAAAAGGTTTCACAGAGGTCGATTAGGCCCATTCTTTTTACAGTCAAAAAAGAGTAAACGACGAGTATATTTCATTCTTCATCAATCACATTTCTCTTCTGCCAATTAGGAATATTGATGCAGCAATCGGAATAAAAATAATATTCATTACGGCGTTATAATCCCACTGAATAGGTTGCATTTGCATACTTATTTGATGAGAAACATTGACATGTGGTATCCAGCCGCCCAGTTGAAA
>DASQZL010000238.1:0-19072 GCA_035638715.1 Balneolaceae bacterium | reverse complement strand
CCCGGCAGGTTCACCTGCTCCGCCATAAGAGACCGACTGAACGACATTGCCATGATTATCCAAAAGGGTCGGCTGATCAGATGCATTATTCAGGCTCAACCCACCTGTGCTCGCTGTTTGCACAATAGCTCCCCCAAAGTCGCCGGACGGATTCCCACCGCCGAAAACGACGGCAGCCTTTCTGGCGGGCAGCACAGTCCCCGATGGAAATGTATGCCGGATCGTTGAACCACCATCATCAGAAAGCTGCCATCCCGATATATTAATATCATGGGCACTTTTATTGACGATTTCAATAAATTCGTCATCATGAGCACTTCTCGTCCCATCACCATTGGCATCTCCATTAATTCCATCCGGCGGATCAGCCAGTATTTCATTAATTACAATGGGGGGCGTATCATTATCCATGATCGTTAAATTATTGACGCTGGGTTTTACAATATTTCCCCTGCTATTATTCTGTAACTGAAAAATTGCCGTTTCACGGCCTTCGAATTTATTATCATCATTTATGGGAATGGCAATTTTTTGAACTGTACCGCTGGTATCATCACCATTAAAATGCACAGTTTTTGTTTGGTAGCTGTCTATATCGGAACTACTCGCTGAGCTGGCATCGCTCAAAAAAGCAACTTCGACCGAAACAGCATTGCCATCGGCTTCTGCAAGTTCAACGGACAAATTTTTAGTTCCCGCCCCTTCTGAGGTCGTATCGTTGGCCGTTTTAAATTTAATGATGGGAGGCGATAAAATGCTAAAAGAGCCGGCGAAGGCAGGATACGCTTTATCATTATTTGAATTCCAATTATTTTCATCACCTACGGCAGCAAGAATTGTTTGCTTACTCCCTTTGGTACCGTTAGAAGCATCATATTGATAATTATTATCGGTGCCCAAACTTAAAATCGTATGGTTGGCTTGACTTAATTCCGGCGGGATATCCGAGCGATTTGTAGAACTCGAGCTGGAATATTCCCATACTGAGGGACCCCTTGCCCAGCCAGCACCATATAAATACTTGTTACCGGTTCCGGATGTCTGATAGATGATAATATTATCGCCGGAAGTTGATGCGTTAAAACGACCATCGGTTTCTTTAAATCCATTTTGATCAGATCCGGTGTATGAAAGCACCGTACCGGGTGAAATAGCTTTAGGTGCCGTATATGTAATTATCCCCTCATTATTTTTTAGTCCCTGACCGCTCACATAGGCATTATCGGTAAACTTGATGGTCGTACCCTTTGACAGACGTACCAATGGCACAGCATCAAAATTATCGTTACCGTCAGCATTAACCGAAACAAGTATTATATCCCCGGGTTTCAAACTTGTTTGCGACCACAATTTAGACGGATGAACAATACACAAAAATAAGATAGCAGTCAGAAAAAAAACGTTACCCCTTGTTAACCACTGCTTCGGATGGTTCATCTCTCAGTAATTGTATTACAAATTGATAGTATTTTTTATTTAATAAATTGAGTTATAAATACATTTTAATATAACTTTGCTTTAAATACAAATTATACTAAGGTTAATTGCTTGTTATTTTTAATATTTACGCTATCAGGGATATAAATTTTAATCAGCTCAATATATTATGCTCAAAAAAAGAGAAGCTAAGTTTGGCATTAACAGTCCCCAATTTTTGATTATTGCCAACTCTCCTATTAAATAATACCCCTCCCAAAAATGCAAATTTTATAACGATCACCCGCTTGTCGGGCTCTTTTCCTGTGATTCGTTGTCTGAAGGATGCATTATTATTGAAAAGATGACTATAATATACCCCGCAATAATGAGAACAGGAGAAATATAAAGCGAAATAAATCCAAATGCTTTATTTTCTAAATACATAGCAATAAATCCCGCTGCAACCAATAACAGACCAGTCACCAATATTTTATAATTAAAAGCTTGAAAGGCCATTGATTTCTGTTGCCCATCTTTAATGCTGTTTCTTTGTGCCATTATTTTCAATATTGTGAAATTTTGAAGAAATTCCAGTGTCATTTTCAAATATTGCTAACGATAGTAGTGTAACAAAAATTACGGACTTTTTTGACCTCTTCTTACGAAAAAAAAGAAAATAATTTTATCCTTGCTTCCGGAAGTCCGCGCCGAAGGCGACTGCTCCAATTTCTCGGTATCGAATTCATTGTGCGACCTGCATCCATCGATGAAAATATCGGTCATCAAATACAGCCCGAAAAGGTCGCGCGCAAACTGGCTTTTCGCAAGGCGGAGGCACAGGCCGGTGATTATAAAAACGCCATAATTTTAGGAGCGGATACTATTGTTGTGCACAAAAATAAAATATTGGAAAAGCCGTCGGATGAGGCAGATGCCGAGGCAATGCTGAATGAACTCAGTGACTCGACTCATAAGGTTATAACGGGAGTTAGCCTGCT
Organism: Balneolaceae bacterium; assembly: GCA_035638715.1. Classification (GTDB taxonomy): domain Bacteria; phylum Bacteroidota; class Rhodothermia; order Balneolales; family Balneolaceae; genus SMO-BIN1. The sequence continues at coordinate 16,655 of DASQZL010000238.1, read as the reverse complement.
CAGAACCGCTGAAAACGGAATCACAGATAAATTAATTTTTGTTGAGGTCACCCGTGTAACATTTGGGAAACTCGATACATCACTAATTCAGCAGTATATAGCTGGCGGAAGCCCCTTGGACAAGGCAGGCGCCTATGGTATTCAGGACCCTGAAGGTGCCATCTTCGTTAAACGTATTCAGGGAGATTATTATAACGTTGTGGGTCTGCCACTTCATGCGCTTCATAAGCGACTAAAAAAATTTGCTCCTAATTTGTTAATTGTTGGTGGCTGAAGGCTACTGTTACTTTTACTTCAACCACCTGCCCGTAACATTCAACTTTCAACGATACATTATGAAACCGACTTCAGACTTTAACGATCTTGTTGAAATCATAAAAATTCTGCGCAAAGAATGTCCCTGGGACCGCCGGCAAACCCACGAAAGTCTGAAAGACCATATCATTGAAGAAGCCTACGAGGCGGTTGATGCCATAGAACGAAACAATTTTACAGAGCTGAAGAATGAACTGGGAGATCTGATGCTGCATGTCATTTTTCAAAGCCGTATGGCAACCGAAACCAAAAATTTTACCATCGAGGATGTTATATTTGCCATCCAGGAAAAGTTAATCCGACGTCATCCTCATGTATTCGGGGATATTGAAGTGGAAAATGAGAAACAAGTTGCCGAAAACTGGGAGTCTATTAAAATGGATGAAGATCGTGATTCCGTGCTGGACGGACTCCCGCTTCATCTGCCAGCGCTCATTCGTGCACAGCGCATGCAGGAAAAAGCCGGAAATATAGGATTTGACTGGAAGAAATCGGCTACCGGTCGTCAGCAACTCTGGGAAAAATTGCAGGAAGAACTGGATGAATTTAAAGAGGTATATGATGGCAAACAGGAAGACAAAAAACGACTGACTGAAGAATATGGCGACCTGCTTTTTTCGATTGTGAACGCCGGTCGCTTCCTCGATTTACAGGCTGAAAATGCATTGCGTCTTACCAATAAAAAATTCAAACGGCGCTTCCAGTACATTGAAGCAAAAATTCGTGAGTCGGGCCAATCGTTCGACGAAGTATCACTTCAGGAGATGGAAAAATATTGGCAGGAGTCCAAACAGTATGATGATAAAGACCCAAAAAGTACTTTTCGGCAATAATACTTTTCCATAATACCTGCACAATCTTCATCCTCTTTACTGTTAAATTATTGTAATAATAATCCGGACTTTTAAAATATTCATTGGCTGATAAAATTCTGATTATCAGCCCCGTATTGGCATTTTTTCTCAATGAATCATTCTCCACTCTTGGTCCATTTTACTGTTAAAACAATATTTAAGCTTTATGGACAGTTTTTATTATTCATAATACACCGAAATTTTGCAAAAATATTTGGCGTTTATCCGATTATCATTCTTTTTGCAGAATATAAACGCAATCATAATATATTACGTTAAATAGATTCAAAACTACTGCTTATATATGATTTTGAGTGGTTAAATTTTTATTTTTAATGATCAGAAGAATTAATCAGAAGGAGGAAAAATGACCGAAAACTTTGACAGTGATAAATATCCATATATAAATAAAGGCCTCGAAGGCATTGTTGCTTTTAGTACAACAAAAAGCTTTATCGATGGTAAAAAAGGAGAATTAATTTTTGCGGGTTACAATATAGATACCCTTGCAGAAAATGCTTCTTTTGAGGAGGTTTTGTTTTTATTGTGGAATGATCGTCTGCCGAATCAGGACGAACTAAACGACTTAAAGCAAAAGCTTCAAAAACAGCGAAACCTGCCAATTGCTGTACTCAATTATCTGAGAGAGACAAGCAGCACGGCCCAGCCGATGGCTGTACTGCGAACAGCGGTTTCTATGCTTGCCGATTTCTACAGACCGGTTGCGGATGATGAGGAAGAAGACCGCATGAATAAGGCTATTTTCATAACGGCAAAGATACCTACCATTGTTGCTGCATTCGATCGAATTCGTAATGGTATGAATGTGGTTGAGCCCCTGGATGATAAAAGCACTGCTTTTAACTTTCTTTATATGCTGAATGATGAGGAACCCGGTGAGCAGGCAGAAAAAACGATGGATCTGTGCCTCATTCTTCATGCCGAACACGGGATGAATGCTTCCACCTTTACCGCTCGTGCCATCTGCTCAACTGAATCGGATATGTTTTCATCCATCACCGGTGCTATCGGAGCGCTAAAAGGGCCGCTACACGGCGGAGCCAACGAGCAGGTTATAAAAATGCTGCTTGATATTGAAAAGCAAGAGGCTGACCCCGTTGAATACATTAAGGAACGACTGGAAGGCAAACAAAAAGTAATGGGATTCGGTCATCGCGTTTACCGAACGATGGACCCGCGGGCGCGACTGCTGCGCAAGGAATCCAAGCGTCTTTCTGAGGAAACGGGACATGAAAAATTTTATGAATGGTCGGAGTCAATCCTCAAAACGATGAAGGATGAAAAAGGCATTGACCCGAACGTCGACTTCTTTTCGGCAACCGTTTATTATTCAATGGGCATCAAACCCGATCTTTATACCTGCATCTTCTCAATGAGCCGGGTTTCAGGCTGGACCGGCCACTATATTGAGCAAGCTGAAAACAATCGACTTGTTCGTCCGCGTGCCCTTTATACGGGCGAAAAAAATCTGGATTGGCCACCGGTTGAACAACGCTAAGGAGCATTGTTTTGAGAATAAAGCTCTGTTATTTAGCAGGGCTTTATTTTGTTGGTAACGAATGCGGAGCCTCATCTACTTTTTAGTGCTTTGAGCCGGCCGCGGCAGGGGGGATACATTGTTTCGTTCAGGGAATGATTTTCAACAAACACTCCTTTTAGAAGTGTAGTACACTTCCAAAGTGTACTACACTTTTTTAATTTTTTACAGAATTGTATGCTCAGCTTGTGCATTAAAAGTAGAACTTCTCCCTATTTAAAATTCTCCAGCCTTCTCACGACGCGTGTTGGAATCGGGCCATGAGTACCTCACTTCACCACAAAATTCACAATTTGGCCCGGCACAAAAATCTCTTTCACCACTTCTCCTTTTTTAAGGTATCGCTGCACATTTTTCTCTTCTTTAGCCCGTTCAAGTACAAAATCTTTATCCTTGGCCTTCTCGGTTTGCACCTCAATATTGGCACGCACCTTGCCATTCACCTGAACAGGGTAAGTTTGCGTCTCAGAAATCAAATATTTTTCCTTGAATTCCGGCCATGGCTTATACGCAATCGTCTCCTCGTGACCCAGGCGATGCCATAACTCCTCGGCGAGATGCGGGGCAAAAGGCGAAAGCAGTTTTAGGAACGTCTCAATAACCGATCTTGGATAATCGTCCCATTTATTCGCATCGTTCACGAAAATCATCATGGCAGAAATCGCGGTATTAAAGGAAAGATCTTCGATATCATTGCCTACCTTCTGAATGCATTCATGCAGCGACTTTAGCTGTTCGCGATCCGGCTCATCGGTAGTGAGCTCATCCCGAAGATTACCGGTGGATTCATCAATCACCAGCCGCCATACCCGCCCGAGAAATCGATAGACGCCGTCCACATCCTTCGTATTCCAGGGCTTCACCTGCTCCAGCGGTCCCATGAACATTTCATAAAGACGCATTGAATCAGCACCGTACTCATCGATAATATCGTCCGGATTTACGACATTTCCGCGCGATTTCGACATCTTGTGGGCCTTGGAGTCCACCTTGATATTCGTTCCTTTAACCACGTGATCATCCCCCTGCTTCTCTACCTCTGTCTCGGAAAGTTTTACTTTCTCTACCTCATCAGCATCACCCACAGCGTCTGCGCTGACCCACTCGCCATCTTTTTTAAATCCGGTATATTCCACTTCACCCAGAATAATGCCCTGGTGCACCAGCCGCTGGAAGGGCTCTTTGGTGTTAAGCACCCCGCAGTCGTACAATACCTTATGCCAAAATCGCGCATACAGTAGGTGAAGCACCGAATGCTCGGCACCACCAACGTATAAATCGACCGGCATCCAGTAATTCTCTTGCTCCGGGGCGATGGGTCCGTCCTCAAACTTCGGGCTGCAGTAGCGCAGATAATACCAACAGGATCCGGCCCATTGCGGCATGGTGTTCGTCTCACGTTTTGCCGGCTTACCGGTTTCCGGATCGGTTGTATTCACCCAGTCTTCCGCTTTGGCAAGAGGCGGTTCCCCCGACTGCGTGGGTTGAAAATCCTCGATATCAGGGAGTGTTACCGGCAAATCATCTTCCGGCAGCGCCTTGGTCTCGCCATCGACGTGGATGATGGGAAAAGGTTCCCCCCAGTACCGCTGGCGGGAAAAAAGCCAGTCGCGCAGTTTGTAATTAACCGCTTTCTTGCCCGATTCGTGATCTTCCAGCCACTGAATAATTTTTCCCTTTGCCTCCTGCACCGGCAGGCCATTTAAAAAATCACTGTTGATAGCCGGTCCTTCCCCATCATAAGCCTTGCCATCGAAATGCTGCGGAGGCTGGACCGTTCGAATGATCGGCAGATCATATTTCTCGGCAAATTCCCAGTCGCGTTCATCCTCTCCGGGCACAGCCATGATTGCTCCCGTGCCATAGGTTGCCAGCACATAATCGGCCACCCAAATGGGAATTTTTTTGTCATTCACCGGGTTGACGGCATACGCACCGGTAAAAACGCCGGTTTTTTTCTTGTTGAGTTCCGTCCGCTCCAACTCAGATTTTCGCGCCGCTTCTTCTTTGTATTCCTGCACCTGTTGCTTTTGATCTTCAGTCGTAATTTTATCAACCAAATGATGTTCCGGCGCCAAAACCATATAAGTGGCTCCGAAAATGGTATCCGGACGCGTGGTAAAAACGCGTATTTTTGCCTCTTTATCCACGCCTTTGGTATCAGGGGCAAGAGAAAAATCGACATCGGCGCCGATGGATTTACCGATCCAGTTGCGCTGCATTTCCTTGGTGGAGTGCGGCCAGTCAAGATCGTCAAGCCCTTCAAGCAGTCGATCAGCATATTCAGTGATCTTCAATACCCACTGGCGCATCGGTTTTCGCACCACCGGATAGCCGCCGACTTCACTCTTACCGTTGATCACCTCCTCGTTCGCAAGTACAGTCCCGAGCTCCGGGCACCAGTTCACCGGCACCTCGTCCTGGTATGCCAATCCCTTTTCATATAGTTTCAGAAAAATCCACTGTGTCCATTTATAATAGTCAGGGTCGGTCGTATTGACTTCACGATCCCAGTCGTAGCTGAAACCCAACGCCTGCAGTTGTTCACGAAAGCGACTAATATTTTTCTGTGTTGTTTCCCGCGGGTGAGTGCCTGTTTTGACTGCATACTGCTCTGCCGGCAAACCAAAAGCGTCCCACCCGATCGGATGCAGCACGTTAAAACCTTTCATCCGCTTATAGCGCGCTATGATATCCGTAGCGGTATAGCCCTCAGGATGACCGACATGCAACCCCGACCCGCTGGGATAGGGAAACATATCGAGCACGTAGTATTTGGGCTTGTTGTGATTGTCCGGCGTTTTAAATGTTTTTTGTTCCTTCCAGAATTTCTGCCATTTTGATTCTATCTGCTCGGGATCGTACAAATGCATTCGACTAATAAAAAAGGTTAATTTTTTGTTAAATAATGATATTCAGAACGCAGTGATTACATTTATAATAAGCGACAGCTAATTCTATTTCCACCATTATCTGCCTGCGTGTTATCTACTGAACCATACCATAAACGGATGCCAAAGATACGAAAAAAAGTGAGGGTTTAAAGGATCATCATATATAGGCGTACTTTAAAATTTTTTCTTGTTCTCATACTTTCCAGATATTCTCAACTTTTATTGAATTTCAGAGTGCATTGAAAAACGATTTTGCAAGCGCATTTCCTTTTGAATTAATGCAACGCCCGACACCAGCATCAGAGACAAACCTGTATCAAGTGTTAATTTTTACTTCGGTGAAATATCGCTTTTTAAGCACAAAAATAGCTATCTTCCTTTATGATGGGTTATTGGTAATAATTAATGCCAATTTGGTTCAATCTACTGTTTATTCTTTACGGTTGCACTTTATTTACTAGGGAGCTCTGCAATACTAAAAATGTGGTCATTCCGAGGTTCCCGACAGCTGTCGGGAAACGAGGAATCTCAAATGTTGTCCATGATAATTCCTTTTAACGACGATACACTGCATTATCACTTGAGATTCCGATTTCGAAAATATTCGGGATCGGAATGACACATCGGTTCTGCAAAGACCTCTACTAATGTGATCAAACGGAACAAATAACCATCGCAAAAGATGCCAAAAATCTTTTTACTATCACACAATTTTTTTATATCTGTATGCTGAAGCTGCTCCATATGCAGGCTCAGTGAAAGTACAGAGGCCCCAAAGGAATACGCTTCGTAGTAATTTGGTGTCACTTTCGGGTTACTTTTTACAGTCTGCCAACAATGATTATTTCGAGCCCAAATAAAATTCATAATATTCCATGAATCGTTTTTATTCGTTAATCCCGGTTCTCCTGTTACTGATATCTCCTATGGCTCATGCCCAGACAATTCACCTGTTTAATGGAAAAAACCTGGATGATTGGTATGCGTGGCAGCAGACATCGGGCAAACACGATAATGCCGCGGACATATTTTCGGTAGAAGATCACATGATTCGGTTGTATGGTCCCAGGGCCGGCTACCTGATGTCAAAGCGATCTTTCCATAATTTTAAGTTAACTGTTGAATATCGATGGAACACCGATACCACATTTGATCGCAAAAATAATCATATCAACAGCGGAATTATGTACCTGGTACCAGCTGCAACACCCGATACGCTGTGGCCAAAAGGTATCCAGTTTCAGGTTAAGAAAGATGCTACCGGTGATTTCATTTTTCTGCGGGGTACTACGTTGAAAATAAAAGGTAAAAGAACCACACCCGGCCGAAGCGTCATCTCCACGCGCTTTCAGGATGCAGCTCATCCCATTGGTGAATGGGATACTGTTACCATTACCTACCGCGATAATAAAATCACCCAGCAACTCAATGGCAAACTGGTGAATGAAGGCACGGATCCTTCGGTGACCAGCGGCCGGATAATGTTAATGTATGAAGGATTTCCCATTGACTTCCGAAAAGTGGAGCTCAAAAAGCTATAATTAAGAAATATCAGAGATTTTCAGTCTGTTTTCATCCTAATGAGCCCGGTAAATCCATGCACCCATATTCTGGTGCGGCTTTACCTGTTTTAAAAATTGTTTCGCTGTCCTCCTTTGTCTAAAGCCTCGATAGGCAACCATGTAAAAATTATCTTTACTCTTCAATAATATGCGGGAATTATCATATCCATCCTGAAGTAGCTTTTGCTTCATCGCTTCAGCATGACGTTTCTTTTTGTAAGAACCGGCAATTACGAAGTAATGATTCCGGGATTGATTCGAATTATCCGTTATGTTTTTATTAGAAGATTTTTCCTGCGGAATCTTTGATGCCTGAATTTCATCCGCATTTATCTGAGTAGAAGGCAACATATTTTCACCCAGATGCTCCGTTTTTACATTATCATGAGTTGTGCCATGCTTCCTGTGAATTTTTTGAGGAATATGACCGAGTGTATCCTCAGATGATGACTTTGCCCCCTTTCCCTTACCGGGATTTTTTACCGTCTTTACGCGCTTGTTATATTGATTAATTTTCTGCTGAATTTGATTCCGGCGGTGTTGTAAAATGTCAAATTCACCCGGCAGGCGTTTATTCATACGTTTGGGAATACCCGGTACAATAGAGGCCTGAATTAATATAACCAGCTCCTTCGTTTCCTGCGTAGTTGAATTATACCCAAAAAGGTAACGCAGCCCAAAAAACCAGGGCGGAAGATTCTTTAAAATAGGTACCCCCCGTCGTACTTTATTTGTTTGCGTGCGATAGAGACCCGCAATAACCGTTGCTTCATGATTTAGCAGCAGGGCCTGGGTTGAAGCTTCCTGTTTCTTGACGACCGTACTTACAGCGCCGGGATTTGCCGATGATTTTGTGGCGTCAATATCAAGATGAATAAATGTTGTATCATTCATTGTGATGATATGAGGCGTCACATTCAAAATTGTCCCCACACTAAAAAATTTATCCGTTACATTGCCGGAAAATGTACGTTGCTTGATTGAGAAGTCTTCTCCGACCTGAATATGTCCTTTTTTCCCGTTTAGCACCCTGACGGAAGGAGAAGCAAGAATTTTACCAAGGTTATCAGCCTGGAAAGCGCTAAAAAGTGCTTGTACGCTAATTCCGCTTCCAAAGACCTGTCCAAAATTCACGAGGGCATTGAATACGTTTTGCGAAACACTCTTGGCGCCCTTTGCATTAACGGAGACAAACGGTGCCTGAAATTTTGAAGGCAGCTGCCCTTGTGATGATCCGGACCCTGAACCACCGCCGCCACTTCTACCATTTTGATTTACGTATTGACCTACATTAGACGGCACATTATTGGTCAGTGTTGACCAATTCACGCCCACTTCCTGCAGCGCCTTGCGATCTCCCTGGAAGAAAATGGCGTTAATCCGCACTTCCTGAGAATGGGTATTCAGTGATGTATCCGGTCGGCTTGAAACCGGATGATTAAGTCCGTTCTTCGTTTTGGCTTTCACAATTTCAAGATACTTGCGATGGCGGACAAGCTTCAAATATTTTTTTCTTAAGATAAGATTCAGCGCATCACGCCATTGCATGGGCGGCACCGTTATCCCCAGCTTACCCTTGGTGTTTGTACGGTCAATAATTGGTTTCCCGGTATATTTTTGAGAAAAATTATTAAGCACATCAATAGCTCTATTGTATGAGGTCGTCCGGTCAAACGTAACCTGTTTATTGGGATTATGGTGAAGATTCAGTTGTGCTTGTGACTGCGCCTGCGCTGCCGTACCCCCCCAAAGGCTTACCAAGCCGGTCAGCACAGCCAAACACAGCATATCTCGGATCACTGAAGATTTCATTTGTTGATTATTTTTTTGGATTTTCCTTAAGTTTTACTGTCTTTTTAATTCCTCCCTCAATTAAAGTGAATGTTGCCGTTCTATTCGACAAATTTATATTTGTTAATTTTCCTAAATACACGCGCCCTCCAATTTTAATTACCCGCATCACTCCATTCTGATCAATTAAAAAAACCTTGTTGGTGCTTAAGGCAACTAATTTGCTCTTCTTTATATTAACTTTATGATCGGTATTCGGCCTGATATTGTGAACCAAAGGATAAAATGGATTATGCAAAGCCGCCCGAATATTATATGAAATATCAAACGATGGTTTGGCGAGAATTTTCGAGCGATCATAATAGCTCTTCAAGGTGAAACTGTAGCTAACGGAATCGAAATCCTGAACCCCTTTTACCGGATATAATGAGACATTTTTAATCTTATTCAACGGTTTACTCAGCTCTATACCGCGGATAAAATTAACAACATTTCGATAGGGTCCCTTTCCCTCAATTTTCATCTGCATGACCCCATATTTCTTATGAGTTGTCGAATCCTTGAACTTAAAATTAAAGTTATTCCGGGCGTCAGCATGGTTCAAACGCGTCAAAAAGCCGAACACTTTATTTTGGCTGCTACTCACATAGAGTGCTTTTTGGAAATTTTTATAATACTTGCTGGCTTTTTTATAAGATTTGGATATGGGCTGATATTGATCCGCAATCTGTTGTTTTTGTTTAAGCGTATGCTTTTTAGTGGTCAATTCCTTTTGCAATTTATCTATTTTTTCCTGTTGAAAATAATAGATATAGCCCCAGCCGCCACCAACGAACAGCAGCAAAACGATCAGCAAAATAAGTGAGTTTCGTATGGCGTAGGACATGTTACTTGTTTAAAATTTGTTTTATGGATTCTGGCTTTTCCGGGGAATAAGCGGTGGTGTCCTGCACAAATTTCCGCACGATTAACGAAAATTGATAAATTCTCGCCCCGCGTATTTTTTCCGAATTAACGCTTAATAAGCTGGCGTCAGTAAACAAATCAACAATCGCAGGGATACGGTTTCTATACAATGTATATCCCTTGATAAGTGAGCCTTTGTTTGTTGCTGAAAATGAGGTGAACCAGCTATGAGAAATCTGCTTCATTCCCTTATTGAGAAGAGCCAGTTTCGTACTCCAGGCTTTACTCCCGGCACTCAGCGAGTCCAGCAATTCCAGTTTGGTCGTTAGTAAAGTTAAATTGTGAGATATTTTATTGGTTTCTTTTACAATGGGCTCCAGCTGCTTGATGCGTTGACTGGTTCTGTCGAGCTGCGAAGAAAGGGACGATATTTTTGAAGCTTTTACTTTATAAAAATAGTTAATAGTCGGAATGGATAAGAAAATAAGGATAAGAAGCAACATCCCATGCCAGCGCAACTTAAAGATTTTTTGCCGTTCATATATATAATTCGGTATGAATGACAGCTCCGGCAGCGTTTCTTCCCCCATCCCGGCGGCAGCCCAGGCCGTTGCTATGGCCGAGGTATACAACTGGAGGGTCTCTTGCTTATATGTTCCAAAATCAAAAAGATCATCATCAAATTTAAAAAGCTGAACCTCAGTATCCGGATATTGCTGCCGAAAAAAATCGAGAGCCTCCCATCCACTGGAATTGTCAGCAATAATAATTTGATCCAAGCGTGGAATTTTCCCCGTATCGAGCTGAAATAAAAGCTTGCTGAAAATCTTATTCAAAAAGGCCGTATCCCGTGTACCCTGGTTTATTATCGGCATCACCTGCAAAATTTCCTCTCCCTTCAGAAACACGATGCGGCAGGTGTATGGCTTAAATTGAATTAAAGCCGTGATTTCTGACTCCTCAAGCTCGTAATTGGCCTTCAGCAAACCCGTCAGCGCCACTTCATCGGGATAGATGGAGCTGATGCTCATCTTACCGCTGTATACCTCCCGGGTTTCATTCGCAACTTTTAACAATGGCGCTTCATCTTCGACCGATGCTAAAATAAGAGAACCGTCATCCCTGATATCATAATCATAATGATCAGGAGATATCGATTGACCGTATATTGATTCGAGTTTTGATTCAAGCTCCTCTTTGAGATCTGCGGACTTAACGTTCTTATAATCAGTATCACGCATGATCTGAAAGATCGTATCACCTGCCGGGATATTTAGTCCCAGATTTACATTTTTTTGATCAACATCCATCAAAACATCATATAGCAGAATGGAATTTGAGCGCGCCTCGCCTCCCGTAGATTCATCAACCATATCGAGCGATTCAAGTTCTGAGTCCTTAACCTCAGCTTCCATTTCTTCAAAACTCTTATCACCGTTGTTCGATTTTCCCCCGGAGTCCTGCCCTTCGGATTCGCTGAATCCAAAAACATCATCCTGTCCGTTCCCCATCGCTGTTTCTTTCTCGCGGACGTTTTCTTGTTGACCCCTGCCATTTTGTCTGCCGGACGTGTTCCCTACAGGCTCGGCAAGTTCATGCTGTTCAAGTTTCACAACCTGAATTGCCTTTCCCCGCTTTTTTATATGGGCTACATGCAAATAATCACCTTCCAATGCCAGCCCGATAAATTCACTTTTACCAAACATCTGCTACATCACCTTACTTGAAAGCAATTGATTCATACGATTTTTATTATTGGCATTATTCAGTGCCACTTCCCGCGATATTTTTCCTTCTTCGTGCAACCGATGAAGATCCTGTTCAAGCGTATTCATGCCTTTACTTCCGCCCTCCATCAACATCTGGTATATTTCGTTGACATTATCATTGCGTATGGCCGCCTTAACCGAGGTTGTTGCCAACAGCACCTCTTTAGCAAGCGCCCGCTTACCGTCCAGGCTTGGGACCAACTTCTGACTGATCACGCAGCTAAGCACATCTGCCAGGCGCATGCGCACACGATTCTGTTCTTCAGACGGCATTTCTCCCACAATTCGCTGGATACTTTCCATGGCTGAAGATGTATGTAGTGTGCCAAAAGTCTTATGCCCCGAATCAGTAATTTCAAGCGTAGGAATAATCGTTTCCGGATCGCGGAGCTCCCCGATAACAACGATATCCGGATCCTGTCGAAGTGCCTGAACCACGCCTTCTTTAAACGATTTTACGTCCCGGCCCACCTCGCGGTGACGCACAACCGATCGTTTCGGCCTGTGAATCAGCTCAACCGGTGAGGCAATAATCACGATATGGGCATCCATGGTCCGGTTATTGGCATCAATAATGGTATCAAGCGTAGAGGATTTCCCGGAACCGGTAATACCGGTGACAAGTGTAAGTCCATCTTTATAATACTTTAAGCTTAGCGCCTTGGCTGCTTCTGGATGCATTTCCAATCCTTTAAACGGGCGTATAGTATTATCAATACGCCGCATGTTCAGCGCCAGATGTTCAAGATCAAAATACATATTAGCACGGAAGCGCTGCTGCAATTCAGTATCCGTATCGAGCGTATATGAGAAGTCAAGATTTCGGTGCTCGAAAAGATGCCTGCGTTGCTCGGTCGTCAAAATACTGTGGAGCAGAAAATCCGTCTGCCGAATATCCAAATTATCATGTTTGAGCGGCTTCTTTTCGCCATAAATCCGATACCAGACTTTCCCATCGCATCCCGGACCGCCAATATCCATGTCCGAGGCCTCGTTTTCCATCATCAACCGCAGGTAATCTTCGTATGTTTCCTGCAGTTCGAGTCGCTTTACCTCAGGCAGCGATTCCATTATCTCACCGATTTCCCGGTGATATTCCATGCCCGCGGCTGATGGACTCAGTCGCGACGACAAGGATCTTACTATCTGTTCAAGTTTCGAATTTACTGTTAATTGATCCATATTTTAAAAATCCAATAATCAATTACGTTCTCGTTCAAACGGAGGCTGCATCAATACCCTGGCAAAGCCAATCTGTCAGGCACAATGAAGCAATATCAACCTATATTTGAACTATACAAGCTATATCACCAGGCATTTAATTAGAATATCATCTCATTTTCTGAATGGCTTTTTCAGAAATAAACCAAATCTAAAATCGCCAACTAATTAATATATGACAGGAGTTCACTGTAATAAGTCCAATATTTATCTTTTCCCCGCGTACATCTTTATTTTAAGAAAAATTAATTAATATTAAAAATTTTTAATATTAATAAAAACAATTAATTGTTTGGAAATTCTGCAGAATTGAAATGAAGTGATAAGTAAGACAAAAATGGAAATGTTTTACTCTAAAGATATAGGGCAGGAAATAAGCCGGTGACAGGAAAATCGATTCCACCGCATTAACGTGGAGGGGGGTTATCTAATAATCGTTTTTTAAAACGATACATTTGAGTCGTCAATTGACCTAATTTGTTTTGTTGGGTTCTTATGATATTTCGCGTAAAAATGTTAAATAATTTTTCGGGTTTTTTGCGGAAAAATTTTAGTGTTGCTGAGCGGCTAAACCTAAGCAGGGTACTTTTATTCGCTGAGACAAGGCGTACAGACTGAAAGTTTTTGCCGAATAAGAATGTTTCTCCTAAGAATGTTCTCGAACCGTAAGTTACTAACTGTATATTATTTTTCCATATCCCTATTTTGCCATCTACAATCAGGTAGGAAAATTTCATATAACTGGAGGCTTCGGATACTGCCTGCCCTTCATAAAATTCCCTTTTTTTTCCCATATTTAAAAACTCCAGGATATCCTCCTGGTGAAAATCTTTTAAAATGAGTGGAGGCTTCTTTAAGAAAGAGCGAATGTAATCAGGCCGCGAGTTCGATCCACCTCCATAATTTCCATTCATAGATGTCCCTCCGCCTTAATTCTATGTTCGATATTATTCTTAATCATAGTTAACTAAATACCAATTTAGCATAGCTACTTGAATTGATAATTTTACGAAACCTTATAATATAAACATTTTTCAATTTCGTTGCGATTGCAATAAGGCAGCACTGAACATTACGAAGAGCCCCGTGAACGGAGCGAATGATGCCTTTGCAGTTTTCCGGAATGATCTGCGGAATATGTGTTTTGAGTATGGCGCCACTAAATGTTTTACTGAAATGGATTCTGAACCTTAAAATATTTTTTAAAAGCTTACCATTTTTCGGTGATTAAAGGTGATAAAAATGAATCGTAAAAACAAAATGGTTTTTGTTTAAAAATACAAGCTTAAATTATGCCCGCTGGTTAGTAAAATTTTTCACCTAATTGCCTAAATTATCTGCGCCGGATGAAATCATTCAACAAATTTCATCTGAATTTCTAATCACCGATGGTGATGGCCCCGACTTCTTCAATGGTCGTTGTCCCATCTTTGATACGTTCCCGGCCTGATGCCCGTAGCGTGAGCATTCCCTGCCGAATCGCATAATCTTTAATTTCCGCTTCATCGATCTCCTTACCTGACTCTAAAATCATCCTTCGAATTTCCTTGTCAAAATAGAGAGCTTCCATAATGGCAGAACGCCCATGGTAGCCATTGGTACAATTTTGACATCCGACCGGTTTATAAAAGGTTGTATTAGCAATTTCTTCTTCCGTAAAACCGAGTCCCTTAGCCATTTCCGGGTGTGGCTCATACGGCTCCTTGCAATCTTCGCAAAGCGTTCGCACTAATCGCTGTGCCATCACAATGTTTACTGCATTGGCAATAAGAAAAGGCTCCACGCCCATTTTATACAACCTGGATATTGCACTCGGAGCATCATTAGTGTGCAGGGTTGAAAAGGTTAGGTGCCCCGTATTTGCCAATTTGATTGCAATTTCAGCTGTTTGCAGATCCCGAATCTCACCCACCAGAACAATATCCGGGTCGTGACGAAGGATACCCCGCATAGCCTGGTCAAAGGTCATGTGATCCCCTAATTTTAATTGCCGGGCACCTTCAATCAGGTACTCAACCGGTTCTTCTACGGTGAGTACATTTACGGTCGGATCCATAACATAATATAAGGCGGCCACCAGCGTCGTTGATTTACCACTGCCGGTTGGTCCCGTCATGATACAAATGCCGGAGGGTTTTTCGATCGCTTTCACAAAATCCGCTTTCGCTTTTTCCTGTAGCCCCAGTACATTCAGGTCGGTAATAACCTGCCTGTCGTCAAGCACCCGCAGTACGACAGATTCAAACTTCCGGTCAAACTGGCTGCCCACCATCGGCATTATGGAAACCCGGTAGCGAATACTGTGACCGTCAACATCCCGCTGGATGAAACCATCCTGGCTTGATTCCCGCTCAAAACGATCTACGTTCCGTGATTTGTCCTTCACAACCGCCGCGATAGCCTCAGGTTTAGTGCTCCTTTGGCGGTGCCATCGATGCAATTTACCGTCAACCCGAAAATGGATATCCGTTGTCATGTTGCCGCTGGGGACAATGTGAATATCACTTACTCCTTTTCGTACGGCTTCCACAAGCATTCCTTCCACCAGTGAATTTAAAATGCTTTGGTTGATTTCAGCATCAACCTCGTCCTCGTTAATTTCATCCTCTTCTTCCTCCTGTTCGAGATCCGGCTCATCTTCATACTCGATATCCTCGAGCATGTCTAAAAATTCATTTTTCTGCTCATGAACCTGCATAATAATCTGCTCAAGCAAGTCATACCGGCAGTACACAATTTCATGCTTGCGAAAGTGCAGCTGGTTGACGAGCGATATCAAATCCGGATCAGTGGGGTCTGAAGCGGCAATTGTGATAGAGTGAGGGCTTCGGCTTAGTGGGATGGCTTTCCGATGGATCAGCTCATCCACCACTTCTTCATTTTCAGCATCATTCGAGAGACTGTTCAGATTCGATTTTATCTCTTCAAGCGTTGAAGGGTCAAGCACCTCCTGATCTTCAAACACCTCCTCAAATGCGTAAATTTCAGCAATGGCTTTCATGATTTTGTGGCGGTCGAGGCCCATATCATGATACAAAATCTGTCCAATTCTTCTGCTGCTGCCAGCGGGCTCCTCTTCAAGGATCGACTGGGCCTGCTCCAATTGATCTTCAGTTATTACCCCGCGGTTGACGAGTATGCTGCCAATATTATTGCGACTGTTGACTTTATTCATGGTGATACCAGGTAGATATGTATGTTGCCAGACTATTTAATTCAAGAAAAACGAAAAATGTTACACATAAGCTAAAACTCTTCGACAGACAAGCTATACCCTTCTGCCAAACTATTATTTTGAATAATAGATTCTCGTAAATTTCAGAATAGTTTCAAGTTAAATTAATAAATTTAATTGTAAGTTTCTAATTTTATTAGCCGTATTCGATTTTTCATTATATAATTAATGAAGGATGATTAATTAAACATGATATGTTAACTTTAACATGCTAATTATAATCAATAGATAAATCTATAAAGTAAACGGACGGAATAGCTTACAGATAATGAAATTATAATATGGATTCATTCTTTCTGCAATGGCAGGGAAATCTGCCTGTCGGATCTATTAGCAATTAGTAATACACTCTTTAGGAAGAATATATTAAAGGGGGCTTATTGATAAACCACCCATTTATGTCATCCCGGGAAGCCGGCTTGCCGACAACGAGGGATCCCAAATGCTGATATTGTCAATATCTTGTATAAAGTACTGCCTTACGCCGTCGTTGGAAACTTGTATCAAATACTATGACCTTAGCAAGATTTCTCATCTCAACAACAAGGCT